>NZ_DBMACH010000006.1:0-241899 GCF_057861365.1 Enterocloster sp. | reverse complement strand
CTTTTTTTTTTTTTTTTTTTTTTTTTTTTTTTTTTTTTTTTTTTTAGATATTCCAAATGTTCCAAGTATTGTTTCTTTTCCTGCTGGTGCTTCTTTGCCTGCCGCAAATAGTCCTTTTCCCATTCACGGTAATCTTTTAACCGCTCTTTTTCGGTTTTCAATTCTTCCTTTGTCAGGGGAACACCGTTAGGGCGTTTTTTACTCTGCACCATTCGCCCGGTATCTGCTGCCCGCTGCTTAAAATCCATATACTTTTTCCCGCAACGCTGAAATTCAGCTTCACTTTCCGATATTTTTTCTTGAAAGTAAACTTTCAATTTTTCAATCAATTCATCTGATTTCCAGTCAAGGCGAATGATTTTGACAAGCTTTTTCAAATTCGCCTGACTCGTAGGGAAGAAGTTTCCCAAATGGATCACCATTCTTCCTGTTTCCCACTTAATATGTAAATCGTCCATCACATCACCCCAAAATCTGATAATCTTTTTCTTGCAAAGTTGATATACCATTCCCGATCCAGCTTATCAGGAACGGAAACACCCTTCACATCATCATTCCAAATGAAGCAATGTTCAGGGGAATTCTGCAATTTTGCCGCCCGCTTTGTTGTGGCATGAACCTTCTTTACACCCGGATCAGAATTTGATTTTGAAGCAAATATTCTGATACATTTTTCCTTTATCGGCTTATCACCATATAGAATGTGGGTGTACTTGCTGCTAATTCTTGATACAAGCTGAAATTCTCGCAAATCGTCACATTCGTTCACCGTTTTTTCAACTGGAATACCTTTTATCATGTAATCCACCAAAGCCCGGTTGATAATCGGCAAATCATAACTAAGGTCATTCAGCTTCATTACATAGCCGCCCTTTGACTTTACCGCACCCGTTTCCCGGTCAACCAAAAGATAATTGTTTACGTCCTTTTGGTATATATCACCTATGAAGGTATCAAAATCCATCTTCATTCCTGTGCGTTGCTCCCACTCATAGACAATATCATCCAGCCTATCAAAATCCCGGTCATAGTCTTTAATTTTCACAATGATACCATCTGTGTTATTTTGGATAAGTTCACAATACGGTTCAATGTGTTCAACCAAATCCAGTAATAAAAGCTGTCCATTTATGCAAATGCTATTGTTACTCATGGGATCATACAGGGAAGATTGTTTTTGCTTCATCTGCCCGGAAATAGCGTTGTCCATGATCTTGAATGGCTGTCTTGCCTTTTTGTCACCCTTCCGCTTGAATTCAATATTTGAATCGTGGATGAACTCAAAATTTTCAGGGTGGTTCATAACCCGATACCCAAAGTGGTATTTCTTCTGCAAAGAAGGGTAGTAGGCAGTCACATCAATAATCAGGAAAATGCCGGAAGATGAATATTTTGCCCTTGCCCCGTGTCCACCACCCCAAGAAAACGTGTGTTCCACCCCGGCAACCATCACTTTATCCTGCTTCCGGGTGTAATCGTGGTTTTCCGGCTGCCTGTACCAATCGGCAATGAAGCGGTATTTTTTCAGGTCAAGGCAATCCAAAATTGGGAAATCAAATTCATCGTGAAAATCCTGCCCCTTCCTGTTACCGCCCAAGATTTCAGCCGCAAGCTGCGCTTTCGTCTTTGAAATAAAATCAGTCGGAAGATTGAAATGCTTAATGAAATACATCATGGTATTAAATTCTTCCGTTCTTTTCAAGAATACCTGAACCGTATTGGAAACATCGTGCTTGCAGTATTTCACAGTTTCAGCAATTTCTTCTTCCGTCAGCTTTCTATCTATGTCAAAGGGAACGGAACTTTCCTTAATGTCATTCCCCATAAACCCTTCAAAGGATTTCAAGCCCCTGTCTGTCCCAAGCATTACATCATAGTTCAGAAGGGGGAACTGCTTGAATAGGCTGCTATACTTCCAACCGGGATTTCCCCGCACAATGATATAATCGTTTACCTTCTTTGGATCGAACCCACAAAGGATTGCTTTCAATATATATTGATCGTAGTGACGGCTGTTAAATCCACACCATATTTCCTTTATATTTGCCTTATATAAGGCTTCAAGTTCTTCCGGGGAATTGATTATTACATGGGTTTTCCGGGTAGTCATATCCATAACCACAACAAGCCAATCATACTTGAAAACCTCAAAATCATAGAAAAGCATTTCTTCACCCCTTCCTAAAAGGGATATACCGGGCGGGGAGCAATCCCCGCCACGGCTTCCCGCTGCTTAATCTTCCAGAACGTAAACTTCCTTGATCTCGAACTCGTTGTAACCTTTGCTGTTTTCCCGGTAATCAAGGGAATATTCAAAGTTGTTGTCAATGGCTTCCATTACATCCATCAACATATCGTGATACTGCGCGTATGTTTTGAAGTGAACATCAATCGGATCAGCCATTTCAGAAATAAGGGAACGCACAAATTCATTGACAATATGAATTTGAAATCCCTGTGTAACCACCTGATTCATAAAGATCAAGCTGCCTTTGTACTCACCTTCAACAATCTTCATCCAGCAAGTAACCATCGGATCGCCCTTCTTGCTTTTTGTTAGTTCCAACTTCTGAACAGAGATTTCATAGGTATCATGGGGAACATCACGCCGCCCCCCATTTTCCGCTGCTTCCTCAACATCCTTTGCAAGTGCTTCCGTGTCAAACGCCTTATCAAATTCATCCCAAATATTAGCCATGATTATTTACCTTCCTTTTCTTATAATTTTGCGTACAGATTGCCTTTTGTCAGTTCAAATGCTTGCGCTTCTGAGAATCCTTCTTTCAGATAAGCAACATACAGTTCTTTTGCGACCTTTGCAGACTTAGCCGCCCTTGCTGCCGTGTCAACTTCTTTCGGTTTCGGAACTTCCTGCGACTTCTCAAACGGGGTGCGGCTGTTTCCGCTCATCTGACTGCGAATTGCACTTTTCACAATCGCATCCATTACTTCATCGGGTAAACCAAACATATTCATACTAAGTACCTACCTTTCTTTAATCTCTTGCCTTACGCTTACGGCGGGGCTTTTCTTCCTGTGCCAGGGTTTCAGGTGCTTCCGGGGGATTCATATTTCCTTTGAGCGGATCGGAATCATCCACTTCACCGCCGCCCGGTGTCCATGTTCCAGCTTCATCAAACGGCGGCTTATCGTCTGCGCTTTCCTGCGGCTCATTTACAGGCGTTTCCTGTTCAGGAGTATCATTTGCTTTCTGTTCCTCTTTGGGGCTGTCCTGCGGCTTATCTGCGCTTGCTGCGGGGGCTTCCTCTGTCTTTTTCCTTCTTGCGGCTCTATTTGTGGTTTCCGCTGCGGGAACAACACCGGAAGCGGCGTTTTTATTGGCTTCATCGTAAACCGCAAACAGGGCGTTCACATCAAGGGGAATATCCTTTGCGGTAACTCTAAGCCGCCCGCCGCCGAAAATAACTTCATTCGACTTGAAGGAAAATGTGCGGGTGTCGCCGTCTGCCACGATACGGGCAACCACATCAACCATGCCGGCAACCTTGTTTGCCACCTTATCCTGCAAATTCGGCTTAATGGCTGTGATCTTATCGCCGCCCTTTTTGGTAATATCCTTGCTGGTGTCCTCATGGGAAATCAGAATGATATTTTCATAGTCAAGGTTCATTAGGCGTTTTAGGGTATTCAGAAATTCACCCCTTACCTTGTCCCACGCCCGGAAAGAATCGTCCGATTCATGGGTGATCCCCATCTGCTGATACATATACAGGCGGCAATGCTCATACAAATCTTCCAGAAGGTCAACCACAATCGTTTTGAAGGTATTTTCCTTCTTTTCCAATTCAGAAATCGTGTCTTTGAACACATCCCAAGCAAGCGTTCTTTTCGTCTGCCTGCCCTCAACCTTCACTTCATCCCTGATACGGATATAAGGTGCATCAACAAACTTGATATTGCCATCCGTGTTTAGCATAAGCGGATCGGGAAAGCTGTTTGCAAAGGTGGTTTTTCCGCAAAACGGAACACCATAAATCCAAAGCACACGCTTCTTGACTTCCTCAAGGTTTCTTCTTTTGTTTTCGGGCAACTTAATCATGTAATCCCATCCTTTCATACAATAATCTTGAAATTCACAAAAACGGCAAAGATAGCTTTTGTTTGCCTGCGGGAACTCTGTTTCCTCATTCACCGCTTTTATTCCAAACAGGAAATCAATCACCCTTTGGGGATTGAACCCAATTTGAACAATTTTCACTTCAACCTTTGACAGTTCATCTTTCAGGCGTTGCCTGAATTCCACTAAGGTTTCAGTTTTCTTCTGCTTGATAGATACCTTTGGGACAAACACAAGGTACATATCACGAATTTTCTTTCCGGGGTTGTCCCGCTCAAAGAAATATTTGTACAGGTGAAGTTGGTTGGACTGCTTATAGCCGGAAACATTGTTTGAATACTTGAAATCGTAAATGTCAAATATATCAACGCTTTCCCCATACGGGTTTGTATAAGCATCCTTTGACATCCACCCCATAGGAACAAGGTAATCAATGAATCCATGGAAATCATCGTCCTTGATCTCAACCTCAAATTTTCCACCTTTGGGAATTGCCGACCTTGCAAGCGGAATCACCATTTCAAGCTTCATCATTTCATGGATATGTTCATCCGTGATAATGGGGAAGCTGAAAGCATATTCGTGAAGTGCTTCTTCAAGGCTGCGTTCAATGCCTGTATGTAAGGCTGTTCCCAAAATCAAGGGGTTGTCTGCTTCCGCTGGTGTGTCGGCGGTTATCCCGTCCAAATATCGCATTTTGTACTTGAATTTGCATTTTTCAAAGCAATCAACGCTGGAATGTGAGTACCGCAATTTATCACCCCTTTCAAAAGTTCTTTGAATTGTTCAAACCCTTCCGGGTAAAGGAACACCCCAACACCCCCGGAATGATTGATCCGGCTGACATTCAGTTTTTGCAGTTCGGAAGGTCTACCGTTAGAAGCCTTGATTTCAACCGCCACCGTAACCCCATTCACACAACATATAAGGTCAGGTATGCCGGACTTCTGAAAACCACCGCCCCAAATTTTGGTGTACCATCCAACCATAGGGGCTTTCATTCTGTCCGTAGGAAATCCAGCCGGATAAATCCCCACGGAATGAAAGTATTTCTTGATACGCCCCTCGAAAAGTTTTTCTTCTGCCACTTAATCACCCCTTTACCGTGATTTTCACGGAAGCGGAAACTTTAGAAGTTTTGGAATACTTAGCTGCCACATCCGGCATTTCCTTTTTCAGCTTTGCGCTGTCAATCGTGGTGCGGGTTGTCGGGGAAACATAGGTAAACTTGATTTCCTCTGTTTCAAAGGTTTTCACCCCGTATTTCTCCATCGCCGCCTGTAACTGCTGCCGCATGGCTTTTTCCTGATCCTCAATCGCCTTTTTCTGCAAGGTCAGATTGGCAATCGCTTTGATAACCCCTGCCGCTTCCTGCTTCATTGTCATAAGGGCATTTTCATCATTGAACCTATCTTCACATTCGGAAGCCCTTTCCGGTTCATCCTCATAGTAGTTGCAAGCGTTGACACAACCTTCACGCTGTTCACACTCATAGCAGCAAATTTCTTTGCCACAATCCGGCTTTTCACCGCCCATAATCTGTTTACACTTAATCACTTTCAGCACTCCCTTCAATCGCCGCCCATCCTAAAATTTGGCGGTATGTTTCCTGTCTTTTCAGCACATCTTTTGAATAATTACTTTCAAATATCCCTTGTTCCCATAGCTTAGAAGCACCATTTTCACCCATGTTGTAAGCCATCAGGACTTTTGAAGTAGAATCGTACTTTTCAAACAACCCACGAAGAATAAACAACCCGGCTTTGATATTCTCATAGGGATCAGTGAAATCCGTGATACCAAGTTCTTCTGTAAGCCATTCATGGTTGCAAGCGTTGATCTGCATCAGTCCATAATCATTCGTTGAACTGATACCATCCGGCATAAAAGCACTTTCCTTTGAGATAATCGCAAGAACAAGGGTATAATCAATGTCATAGGCTGCGGATAGGTAATAGGTAAATTCCTGCAAATCTTCCCCAAAGGTGACGGGAATCTCTGTGGTGAACATAAAATCATTTTCCAGTTCGTAAGATTCAGGAAATCCACCTTCATAGATTTTTCCGTCCGGCGCACCGTAGATAAGCACATCAGGGGAAGCTTCTTCCGGCTCTATGTCAGCCGCCCCACTTTCGGGGATAAGAACGCCGATCCCCAAACCTATCAGGGAAAAAACGGCTGCCACAATCAGCCATGAAATCACGATCCTTCTACCTATCGAAGCTTTCTTGATACTTCTTGAATAGTTCATCGGTATAATCCTTTCTAAGTTCCAAAGTGTGAAGAATATCTTCTTCAACCGCACCGGGGCAAATCATTTGATAGTAGAAGCAAGGCTTTTTCTGCCCTATGCGGTGAATACGCTTTTTGGACTGTTCAAACAGTTCACTTCTATCCGTCATGGAAAAGTAAATAATCCTGTTTGCTTTCTGCAAATTCAGCCCCATAGCCCCGGCTTGATACTGGACGAATGTAATTGAATCGCTTGCAAATTCGTAAGAATCCAAATCCTTAATGCTGCCGTTCACAATAGAAACAGGTCTTTCCAATTCAGCAATCGCTTCCTGCATTGTGTTCAATTCTTCATTGAAGTTGTAGAACACAATCAACCGTTCTTCCGTGGACTGCACCAAATCCTTAAAGGCTGCCACCCGTCCTTTATTCAAATAGCTGCACATCATCCGGGCATATATCCGCTTTGAAAGAATGGTGTCCCCGATAAATTCCCGCCCGTCAATGGTAATGACTGCATCCCGCATGAATTTTCTGTATTCCTTTGTTGGTTTGGAATACACCGGGATAATCACCTGTTCAGGAAGGTCAAAGACTTCTTCCGACTTCATAAAAATTGCCCCGTGTTCAGCCAGCTTCCGTTTCAGGCGGTCAACATTCTTATAGCCCACAATTTGGGGAATCCTGAATCCGCTGTTGTGATCCTCGATCCACTCGATTTCAACATACTGCTTATAGAACAGGTCTTTGCTGATTTCCCATCCTAACAGGTGAAGCTGCGACCAAAGCTTTTCATATTTCCCGGCTGTCGGTGTACCGGAAAGAAGGATCACATTTTTAGGCTTCATTTTCAGGATAAATTTTGACCGTTTGGCGGTTTCATTTTGGATAATGGAACTTTCATCAAGAACAAGGGTAAAACCGCTTATATGGGCAAAATATGGACGCCTGAACACTAAATCGTAGTTAATCACTCCTACAAATCTTCCGACTGTACCTTGAAATTCTTCAAACTGTTTTTTGTCCGTCAGGTCAAACACCCCCATAGGGTAATACTGCCGGAAATGTTCAACCCAATCTTGAATCTTTGACTTTTGACAAATCAGAATGATATTTTCAGGAAATGAATTCGCCTTTTCGCTGCCTACAAAGGTTTTCCCTAATCCCATATCAAGGTAATAGGCAACCCGGTTGAATTTCTCTGTTTCCCGCAAGGCTCTTTGTTGGTGGGGGAATAGCTGCATATCAGCACCCCCTTATTCCATGTCAACATCAACCCCGGTGATCTCTTTGAAGATTTCCTTGTCAAAGTTCGGAATTGCCTTGATAATGGATTTTTCATAGTCATTAAGCCCACGCCACCAAATAGAACCACATTCGGAATTGTCAAGCTGTTTCAGATAACCACCTGTGACTTTGGCTTCCGGGTGCGCTGTCTTTTCTTCATCCGTCATATCCTCGAACCACACATATTCAAGAACATCACCCGGAATCTGATTCAGAAGATAACGGGCATCGCTATTCAGCCAATCCCTATAAGTCCAGTCAGACGGCTTATTGAACAGATATATTTTCGGTTCAGCCGTATTAAAGCACCCGTTGGAAAAGCTGCACTTGTTCCAATCGCCGCTGTTGCAATCGCCGCTGTTGCAATCGCCGCTGTTGCAATCGCCGCTGTTCCGGTTGCCGCTGTTCCGGTTGCCGCTGTTCCGGTTGCCGCTGTTCCGGTTGCCGCTGTTCCAATCGCCGCTGTTCCGGTTGCCGCTGTTCCGGTTGCCGCTGTTCCGGTTGCCGCTGTTCCGGTTGCCGCTGTTCCGGTTGCCGCTGTTCCAATCGCCGCTGTTCCGGTTGCCGCTGTTCCGGTTGCCGCTGTTCCAATCGCCGCTGTTGCAAAGTCCGGTGCAACCCTTTCCCGTATTCACAATTTCAAGAACTTCCTGCCAACTGATTTCACGAACAATTTCAAGGTAATTTGTGGCGCATTTGTCGCCATCCTCAACGGTTCGATCAGCGTAGGCAATCACTTCCGCAACCTTGTTTTCCGGGTTGAAGCTGTAATAATTGAAGCAGTCAGCCGCTTTCTTACAGAAGTGCATCCCTCTATCACATACGGAAGGGGTAACATCTTCTTCAAATGCACCTGGGCAAGTGTACTGTTTATCTCTGCAAGTCCAATCAGGATTGAACACTTTGAATCCTCTGATAACTCCTGTTTCACCCATTCGCTTAACCCTCACTTTCTAACTTCAAAGGAACTTTAATCCCTGTATATTCTGTAAACTTGACGGAAGAAATAAAGTAACTCCAATTCGTAAGCTTCACGGCATACCCCCACGGGAACACGCCATCACGCAAACCCTGTTTCACCCATTCTTTGGACTTCCCCATCAACTTAGCTGCCAATGTAACCGGAAGATTGAAAACACCGTCATGCTGAACCGTTGCAGCGGCTTCAAAGGTATCAAAGTAATCTTCCTGAACGCCTAACTTCCGGGCAATTTCCTTCTTCCTGTCTTTGGAAGGTTCGTTCTTACCGGAAAGATACTGACTGATTGAAGATTTTCCGATCCCGGTAAGGTCTGAAAGTTTAGATTGTGATAAATTCAGTTCACCCATAAGGGCTTTCAATTTTTCTGCAAAACTCATTTTCACTTCATCCTTTCTTTTAATCCTGAATCATCGGGCTTTTGTTGTACTGCTCTTTAACCCTGATACGATACTTGCCGCCTGCTTCCTCACGGGAAACAATGACAAAATCGGTCTTTTTATTTCTCAACCCCTCAATGTAAGCTGCCGCTTCTTCCGGGGTATCAAAATCAAGAATTCGTTCAATACACGCTGCAATCACTTTCTTCATCCTATTCACCGCCTTTCGTAAGTTCAATTATTTTGAACTTTCATAGTAAAAAAATATGTCTGAATTTCCGTTTCCGGGAATTCCAAGATCACAGCCGCTTTCTGCATTTCCGGCTGCTTCCAAGCAACCTTGTTATTTAACTTCAAAGATACTGTTCTTTCAGAAAGTCCCATTCTGTCGGCAAATACAGCTTGTGTACCACACTTTTCTACAATTCGCCCGTTAAGCTTAGAATAATCGTATGCCATCGTATCACCATTCCTTTCACTTGAATTTGTACGGCACTTATACAGGGGACTTACAGTGTTACCCCTTACGGTTGACTAAGCCGCTGCCGGATAGATTCAGTTTTCAAAGTGCCGTTGACCTGCCATCATCAGACACGGACGGTCATTCCCGTGTGACCGGGCTTCCCCGGTTTCGGCTGTATTAGTGATAAGCCCCGCCTTGCGTCAACTCGTAATCGGAAACATCTTTTTCAGAAAGCGGCTTTTCATAGTCGATATATCCCCAAGCCTGTTTCCAAATTTCACCCACATAGGTTTTAGCGGGAAAATTTACGATCTGTTCAACCGTGTTTCCTTCCGGTTTAGGGAAACTTCCCGGCATAATCGGGCGTTGTGTGCTGTAATATCTCATATTCACCATCCTTTCAAAATCAATGTTTCAATGTATAAGCCGGAACACCATCAACCGAAGTGAAGTGATACCATCTTGTTTTGCCATCCTTGCAGAATCCCATATTTTCTACATCATAGCAAGCCATCATCCCCCAATCGTTGGGATAATCATACATTTCACGGGCATCTTTCAGGGCTTTCCATAACGGAATGAATATTCTTTTCATATCTATCATCCTTTCCGGGAAGCGGGGTTTACTCCGCTTCCTCAAATTCTATATTGCAATCACCACAAATCACATGAACTTCTTTGGTTGCTCTGATAATGCAGCCGCACATAGGGCAAACATATTTGCGGGTTGATTGTTTGGTTTTGGATGAACCACCCATTTTGAAAGAAGGTTTTCTGAAAAGCTGGAACTTCTTATCTTGCAGCCCTTCAACAAAGGCTTTCGCTTCATCATTCAGGCTTGTTTTCGTCCATCCATATTTTGAATCCTTATCAACGGTAAACCCATGCTGTTCAGCGGCTTCTTTGTATTTCTTATTGTGATAAGTCCCGTTGCGGCTTGTATCCTGAACCCCAATTTGCAGATTGTAAAGGTGAACCATTTCATGCAATAGGGTTTCGCAAATCTGTTCAAAGGGGCGGGCAAGATATTCAGCGCAAATATTGATTTCATAGAACCCTTCTGATTTTGCCGCTTCAATTTCTTCCGGCTTCATATCAGAAATCTTTTTCGGCTCTTGATTGCTCCAAGCTTTCCAAGCGGTACACCATCCGTAAGCACCCTTTGTTGTGTCGGGGCTTACTGTGATAATCGCCTTTTGAAGTTCCCCACCGTAGAACTTTTCATTGAATTTTGAAAATAAATTTTCAAGTTTATCAATTACAGGCTTCAAACTCGTTTCACTCATGGATCACACCGCCTTTCTTACTCTGCAATATCATTAAAGGATAAGCACCTTGTTATAAGATCAATTTCGATCTGCCCGAACTGTGCGTTCTTCAAAGCCTGTGCCACTTTATCAAGGCTGATAGGAAAATCTTTCGTTACATCCTTAATGGCGATAACCTCACCATTTCCTTCAACATACTTCCTTGCTGCCTTTTCGTTGGCTGCGGGGATAGCAGCTTTGAAGCAATCCCTTCCATCATCCATATACACCATATACTTTTTCATAAAATCACTTCATCCTTCCTACCGTTGCAGCGGCTTTGTTTTTAAGTTCAATTCCTTTGAACTTGTCCTCATTATAGCATCCGTCTTTGTAGCTGTCAATACTTAAATTCAAGTTTTTTGAACTTTTTTTCTTTACCCCCTTGAACTTATCTTCAAGATACATTATAATAGCATTACAAACAAAGAAAGGGGTGTGTCGCCTTGAAGGAAATTTCTACCGCTGACAGATTAAAGCAAATTATGAATGAACGGGGGTTGAAGCAAGTAGACATTTTGGAAGCCTGCAAGCCTTACTGTATAAAATACAATGTTAAGCTGAATAAAAACGATCTTTCCCAATATGTTTCCGGTAAAGTGATACCAAAGCAAGACAAATTATCTATTTTGGCTATGGCGTTAAAAGTAAATGAAGTTTGGCTTATGGGGTATGATGTTCCTTCCGAACAGGATTATCAAAAGTGGAATGTGGAATTCAATGCTGATAAGCTTTCAAAGGAAACGGAACTTTTGAGAGAAATTCAAAATATATATGGCTTATCCACTCAGCAAGCCGTAGAATTATTTATTCAGCTTGATTCTACCGACCAAGGAAGGGCTTTGGAGCGCATGGAAGCAATGTTAGAGGATAAAAAATATTCTGCAAAAGACGGATCATCAAGCGGGAAGGCAATTTGATATATGTAGATTTTACTCCAAGATAAAATTCAATTATATTCAAGTTTCCATTCAAGTTGAATTTCCTTGTAGCAACCGAATCATTCAAGTCATTCAACTTAATTTTAGTTTCTTACGATATGAAGTAAAAATATTATTGTTCTTCATATTTTTTCACAAAAAATAATATAAAGAGAAACAACAAGTTGAAGTTGAATGGCTGGATGTTTTGAAGTTTATTTTTCAAGAAAGGAATGGTTTTATGAAGAAAAAGATCGGTATAGCTTTAGCGGTGATTTTAGTTGGGGCGTTGTGCTTTGGTATTTCACGCATCGCACAAAATCCTGAAAAGTATCAAAGTCAAGATGAACCTGTGTCTGTGATTTTAGACTGTTCAAAATTTAGTAGAATTTCATCGGAAGAATTGAAAAATGAGTTTGGAGAACCCGAAAATATAGAAGATTGGACTAATGAAACTTCTAAGGGGGATTTCCAAATGCAAATTTATTCCTATAACTTAGAAGATTGCTATGCTGAATTCATTTTATATGAAGATTCCGTTGTGAAGCTGCGCCTGTTTTCAAATTCACAATGGAAAGTTGAAGGGAACGATTCAGACAACATATTTGCCATGTTTGGAATAGAACCGGGGGAAAATGCAAAGAAAACTGTTGACACGGGAACAACTCATAAATTTTCACCCGTATCAGATAAGGTTGCACAAGTTGAGTTTTACAATTACGATGAAGAAACAAAAACTTTTGATACCGTTTATGTAACCTATAATTTGAACTACTTTGACCAATAAACAAAAAATATCCCCGTCAGTGCTGCAACACCAACGGGGACGAATGACCGAAAATCAGGATGAAGTGATTTTAGGCGGTCAGGTTTATTATATCACTTTGACCGCCATTTCTCAAGACGGGCGGTGATGTTATTGAAAAATCCGAATGGGTACGGAACAGTAACAAAGCTGTCAGGGAACAGGCGTAAACCGTGGATTGTGAAGGAAGGTAAGTCCGGGAAGCAGAAGCCTATTGGTTATACTGCTACTAAGGAAGAAGGGCTTATCCTGCTTGCACAATACAACAATGATCCGTGGGACATTAAGACGGATAAAATCACGCTGGAAGAACTCTATACGCTATGGCTTGAAAAACGGGCTGTGAAATTGGGTGCTTCAAACCGAAGTTCCTTGAAATCGGCATATAAGCATTGTTCCAAATTAGCAAAGACAAACTATAAGCAAATCAAATCATACCAAATGCAAGATTGCATTGACGGCTGCGGGAAAGGATATTCCACACAAGGGGCAATCAAAAACCTGTGGGGGCATCTTGACCGCTTTGCAATGGAGTTAGATATAATTATGAAATGTAATTCTAATCTTTTAACCTCTGAACCAATCCCCGAAACAACCAAGGAAGTTTTCACGGATAAAGAAATTTCCCGCCTTTGGGAAAATCAAAATCTTCCGTGGGTGGATTCAATCCTGTTCTTCATTTATACGGGGTTTCGGATTTCAGAAATGCTTTCTTTACGGACTGCCAATGTTGACCTGAAAGAATGGACTATGCGGGGCGGTGTCAAAACAGAAGCCGGGAAGAACAGGCTTGTTCCCGTACATTCAAAAATTCAAAGTATTGTTCAGAAACGCTTTGAACAGTCAAAAGCCGGGTATCTCTTTGAGTATGAAGGAAAGGAAGTAAGCGAAAGCAAATACCGTGAAATTTGGGCTGACCTCATGGATAAGCTGAAAATGAAACATACCCCGCATGAGTGCCGCCACACCTTCCGTTCAAGGCTTGATTCTGCCGGGGCAAATAAGGTGTGTATTGATAGACTTATGGGGCATAAATCGAAGGGAACAGGTGAACGGGTTTACACCCATAAAAACATAGAAGAATTGCGAATGAATATTGAACTAATAACGAATTAGTAACAAAAAAGGCGGGAACCCCTGTAAAATTAAGGGTTCCCGCTTGTTTCGTGGATATTATACCATAATGATACTATTATAAAAAAGGAAAAAGAGCTCCTTCGAGCTCTTTTGATTCAGTTCTGTAAACTTGAATTTATCGTCTTGTTCCATTCTTATCAAAATTCTTTTTTAATGCTATTTCTGTTAGGAGAATAGACCCAATTAAAGGAATAAGTTGAACACCACAGATAATTCCTCCTATACTCCCAACACAATCTTCATTTTTTCCAATCACTAAAAGCATGAAGATTACTGTTATCGGCAACATAACCATTCCACAGACATACCAGACTTTACCACAATATTTATGAGCAAATTCCCATGTATCTTTGTTCTTCATAGACATCGAAGTCCGATATCCAAATACTGAATTTATTTCCTTGGGAGCCTTTTTCATAAAATATCTTCCAAAACCAATCATCGTAAATGGAAGAAGCAAATCCATAATCAACATAAAAATCCAAAACCCCATTGTAAACCTCCTTTACTACAATTTCCGATTTCTCAGTTTCAAAAACTGGAATTTATCGTTCCTGTATTTCCTTGCCACTGAGGTACTCCACGTCTATTTCAAACATTTGCACAGCCTTTCCTGCATGGGCAATTTCCTCATCAACTAACTGTTCGCTGAGATAGTATTTCATTGCAAATCGTTTTAACAGAGTTGTTGCTCTTGCACCAGATTCTATGAGGTGACATCTGCCGAATACCACAACGCTCTGCACAAACGGTGCCCAATCTTCTTCTTTGATGGTTTCATTTCCATATACCGTGAAACATACTTTGTCACAGGCACGTAGTGCATCTACTTTATGGCCTGCACGTGCTCCATGAAAATAAATTTTCTGCGCATCGTCATCGTAGACATAGTTGATAGGAATTGCATAGGGATATCCGTTATCTCCATTTACGGCAAGAACGCCACGTCGGCTGGACTGCAAAAGAGTCTTTGCCGTGTCGATGCTGATTTCATTTTTCTTTTTACGAATTGTTCTGAACATGATATTGTTCTCCTTCTTACATTGATACAAATTCCGATTTTAATGTCTCTATTATACCATACTGGAATTTTCTCTAAATTTTTGTATCTGTTTTTGTACATTTTAGCATTTTGACATTGAACCCGAAACACATTATCATAGGAGACAAGAACGTAACTATTAGAAATGGAGCAAATCATACGATGCATTTGTTATCTGAAGAAAAAAGCCTTCCTCAAAAAATATCAGATTCCTCTCTTTGTAGAAACCACCGGAGGTGCACTGCAGGAAGAAACCATCGAGACTCACCGTGAGATTGCAGATGCCATTGCAGCTCATGAGCCCCTCCGGGCACAGGATGCCATGTATCTGCATCTGGTTTACAACCGTAAGAGAATCCAGATGATTAAAAAAGGAGACCTTATATGACACTGCAGCAAATAAGATATTTTATCAGCGTAGCTGAGTCCGGCTCTATCAGTGAAGCAGCCAAGCGTTTGTTTACAGCTCAATCAAGCATTTCCAGCGCTATTAAGGAAGTAGAAAACACATATGACATTACTGCATTTATAAGAGAAAGCACAGGCGTACGTCTTACCAGAAGCGGCGAAGAGCTTTTAATTGAGTTTAAGGGAATTCTAAGCCGTCTTGACTACCTGGATGAGAAATATAACGGTTCCAAAAAACGGCCTTTAGGTCTGTCCGTTTCTGCCCAGCATCACATTTGCGGCATGGCCTCTTTTATTTCTGTCATCAATAAGTTAAATGAAAGCTATGGTTCCTATCACTGTGGTTTTTATGAATGCCGTACCTCAGAAGTACTGGATCGCGTAGAACGGGGACTGGACGATTTGGGAATTATTTTTTTCACAGAGCATAGCAAAGGACAGATGATTCAGGAATTAAGAAATCGTGGTATTATTTTTAATCACATTGTTTATCAGACAGCTCATGCTTACATATGCCAAAACCATCCACTTGCCAATAGCCAGGAAATTAATATTGAAGAAATGATACAATATCCTTTTATTTCTTATGATCGTTCACCTGACACGAACCCTGCTTATACTGATCTTATCATTCCAAATTATCAGGTAAAAAAAATAATCCATGTTTCTGACCGGGCAGCTTCCTATTCTGCTATGCGTTATTGCCATGGATTTGCTATTGGGAGTGGTTACAGATCTTTTGATAGTAATTACAGCGACATTATTTCTCTGCCTGTCAAAAACGGAGTTCGCCTTGAGATAGGATGGATTTTGCGTCAAAAGCATACACTTTCTGATACCGCCAGCCGTTTTGTGGAGCTTTTAATGCAGGATGAAGCTGTTTTATGTAGATAAAGATCCGACGATTTTCTTATAAAAAAATAATGCAGTGAGAAAACACCTTTCTTGATATAGTGATAAAAGCGATGGCTTCCCATCGCTTTTTTGTATGTTCGCAGAAACCAGCTCTCATGTTATACTTACAACGTAAATTACTACGCACCTGCGCAGAAAAAAAGGAAGGAGTTTCTTATATGGAAAAACTAAAGATTGTCATCAAAAAGTACTGGAAAATTTACCTTGCCGCTCTGGTCATTTCCGCAGTCTGTGATCTGATCGGAACCGTTAAGCTTAACATTGGCGTTGGTACACTTACTCTGTTTCCGATGGTGTTTGCCGTCATATTCGGAGGGCTTTTAGGGCCGGATATTTTTAAAGTATTCAAAACTGAGGAATGTAAAATAGGCGGAAGCCTGGTCCTTGTGGTTTTGGCACCTTTTATGGCTAAAATGGGCATTTCTTCCGGTGCAAATGTTGCAAAACTGGTTTCAGTGGGTCCTGCATTACTTCTTCAGGAATTCGGAAACCTTGGAACGATTCTTTTATCTATGCCTCTCGCATTATTGCTTGGTTTAAAGAAGGAATCTATTGGTGCATGTTACTCAATTAACCGTGATTCAAACCTTGGATTAACTACAGATATTTTTGGACCGGACGCTCCGGAAACAAAAGGAACCTTTGCAGTTTATATCGTAGGTTCTGTAATCGGAACAGTATTTATCAGCATTCTTGCAAGCGTTGTAGCTTCCTGGAATATTTTCGATCCTATTGCTCTTGGTATGGCCAGTGGAGTAGGAAGTGGGTCCTTGATGACTGCTGCTGCCGGAACATTAGGTGAAATATACCCACAGCAGGCAGAAAATATTATGATTATGGGTGGTGCCAGTGATATGCTGACCGGTATTACCGGAATTTACATGGGTACTTTCGTAGGCCTTCCTCTTGCAAAAAAATTATACGCAATTTTAGAGCCTAAGATTGGACGCAAAAATAATCAGGAGGTTAAATAAATGGTCAGAAAATACTTCGTACAGCAGCTTGGACTGCTTCTCATGGTGTCTGTGATTATAATACTTACAAATGTAATTGGTTACAAAATGCCTGTAAAAGATTCCATTATTGGAGTTCTTTTACTGAGTGCTATTTCTCTTATCGGTCTTACTATAAGTAAATTTATGAGCCGATTTGTTAAGCTTCCTTCTATGATGTATGTATCCCTTCTCGGGCTGCTTCTTGCATGTCCTGTTTCGCCGGTAAAAGATATCGTAGTTGAAACTACAACTCCTGTTGCATTTTTAGCTCCAGCTACAGCACTTGGTGCATTTGCCGGTATTTCTCTGGGAAAAGATTTAAAGGATTTTACAAAAATGGGATGGAAGCTGGTATTGATCACTTTATTTGTAATTACCGGAACCTTTATATTCTCCGCTCTTGTTGCAGACATTGTTTTGAAAATGACAGGAGCCATTTAACAATCATATGAGATGAAATGAGGTAGATTATGGAAAACTATGATATTTTAATCAAAAATTGTCAGGTTCTGAATCCTGATATGAACGTTTCATCCACCTGTTCCGTAGGAATTAAAGACACTTGGATTAAAAAAATCGGTTCAGCAGATGAATTCGTTGATAGTGTTGCCACGGAAACACTTGATGGAAAAGGTAAGCTTGTTATGCCAGGTTTAATAGACGGTCATACACATACCTGTCAGCAGCTGTTAAGAGGTCGTGTTGCTGATGAATATCCTATGGTTTGGACTCGTTTCCTGGTTCCCTTTGAAAGCAATCTTCTCCCGGAAGATTCTTACGTCAGCGGACAGTTAGCCTGTCTGGAAATGATCAAAAACGGAACTACTGCTTTTGCTGATTCCGGCGGTGTACATATGGAGCGTGTAGCTGATGCAGTTATAGAATCCGGCATGAGAGCCGCAATAGCGAAATCCACAATGGATATGGGCAATGCTATTACAGGCGCAATGAAGGAAACTGCATCTGAAGCTATAGACCATACAAAAGAACTGTATAAGAACTATCAGGGAGCCGGCGATGGCCGTGTGGATATCTGGTTTGCTATTCGTCAGGTAATGACCTGCTCCAGAGATCTCATCACCATGGTAGGTGAATGTGCTAAAGAACTTCATACAGGCATCCATGCACATTTATGTGAGCATAAAGATGAAGTTAGCTTTTGCCTGCAAAATTATCAAAAACGTCCTGCTGAATTTTTAGATGAAATGGGAATTTTGGGTCCAAATCTTCTGACCGCACATAATGTTATGCTGTCAGACCATGATATTGCATTGATGGCAGAACGAGGAGTAAAAATGATCCATTGTCCAAGAGCCAACCTGGCAAATCATGGATTCCCGAAGGCTCCTCAGATTCTGGAAGCTGGTGCAAGTGTAGGTTTGGGTTGTGATGGAGCTGCTCCTTCCAACCTGGATATTTTCGATGAGATGAAGGTTCTGCGTTATTCTATGCTGGCTTATTGGGGACTTCCTTCTTTTAATCCGGTAGTTATGACCTGCCCGACTCTTTTGAAAATGGCTTCTCAGGGAGGAGCAAATGCTATCGGACATGGCGATATTCTGGGATCTGTAAAAGAAGGAAAGAAAGCTGATCTGATTCTTTTAAATATTGATCAGCCGCATATTACACCAACTCAGAATCTTGTAAATACTATTGTAGATGCTGCAAATGGACATGATGTAATCGATTCCATCATCAATGGAAAGCTTGTTATGAAAAATCGTGAGGTACTTACATTAGATGAAGAGCGAATTCGCTTTGAAGCTACACAGCATATGAATGAAATCATAAAGAGAGCTTATTAAAAAAAGCAAAAGACTGCTATACCAGAATTTATCAGAGCCTGGTGGAAGTAAAAGAGGCTGTAAAAAATCTTGTGTCTTTGGAAAGTGGAGACTATGAGAAAATCTCTGTAAATTAGATTCTTCTATGATAATGAAGGGTGAAAAGCTTACAAATCAGGCTTTTCACCCTTGTTTTATATATAACAGTTACTGCCAGGCATGTCTCTTTGCACAATAAATACACTTGTCACAGCTATTTGCAATTGTCTTAGGCATATCACCGCCTTCGACATAATCTGGATTATTAATGCGTAATGGACAGGTTTTGACCCCACCAATCTCGGCGGGAATAGGACAACGTCCGTCCATTTTCATAAAATTCTTCATCCAGCTTCTTTGCATTAAGCCGTCTGTCTTCATCCACGATTTCAGAGTAAACATCTGTTACCATTTCTGCTTCGGCGTGACCTGTATCTCCCTGAACAGACTTAATATCGCCATGTGTCATTTTGAGCTTATATTTTGTGCTTAAATGGCGTAGGCTGTGAAAAACAACAACTTCAAAATTGTGTTCCTCACACAGCGTTGTAAATCTGACCCGAACAATGCGGATTTCTACGGGATTTCCATTTTCAAGAGCAATAACGAGGTTATAATCGTTATAGGCACTTCCTAAAAACTCTTTCAATTCCTGCTGGTCTTTCTTGTATTGAACCAATAATTGAGCAAGCGTTGTCGGCAGCCATACGGTACGATTACTTGTTTCCGTTTTTGGGGTCTTTAACACCAGCCTTGTAGTACAGTGGGGCTTCTGGGTTGGGAAAATTTTAATAATATCTTTTTCTTTCAGCTTTTCATTTTAATCTCAAACCCATCCCGGAGGTGGAACAGGTCACTGCCTGACTTGTCCTGCCGGGACGGTTCTCTTAATAACACCATATAGATTTTTTGTACGCCGCCGCCCGCCATCGAGCAGAACGTTTACTCCTAATTGGGGATAAAACAGCTCATGGTCGGTGGTGGCGTGGCTCTCATAGGTATCACGCTGGTACATCTGCTTTCTGGACTCTTCGGTTAAGTCCAAAACTGCTGTCGGAGTAGAAAATCCGACCGGGTGGCGAAAGTCACCTGTTACATAGCCAGAATTGACTGGTCATCAGTTCTGGCCATTTTTCTGTTCTTCTCTGATTTCAGATACAATGTGATGAATAAAGCGCCGGAAATGAGAGTATACTATCCCTTATCAAAGCATGTTCCCCTTATTTTTGAAAAGAAATAAAGGGAATTTTTATTTAAGGTAATTGACTATCCATTAAAATTGAATATAATATAAGGGAAAGAACGGAGGTTAAGGGAATGAGAGATTTTAACTACTCAACAATCCGGGAGCAGAAATGGGATTCTGAGATTCTGGGGCTTATCGCCGCAATCTATAAGGAAGCTGGAAAACAGGAGCTTTACCTGAAGCAGCGCCCGGATGAATTAGAGAAGCTGGTTGAGATTGCAAAGATTCAGAGTACAGAGGCATCCAATGCCATTGAGGGTATTGTTACCACCAATACACGAATCCGGCAGTTGGTTGAGGAGAAAACGACTCCCAGGAACAAAGATGAGCAGGAAATTGCGGGATACCGCGATGTACTTTCTATTATTCACGAAAGCTTTGATGCCATTCCTCTGACAAGAAACTACATCCTGCAGCTTCACAAGATTATGTACAGCCATATGAATAATCCAATGGCCGGACAGATAAAGAATGTCCAGAATTATATCAGCGCCACTTATCCGGATGGTCATACTGAAATTCTTTTCACTCCCCTCGCGCCTTTCGAAACGCCGAAGGCATTGGATCGGATTTGTGAAGAGTACAACAGGGTAATCGGAAATATGGAACTGGAGCCCTTGATTGCAGTTCCGGTTTTCATCCACGATTTCCTATGTATCCATCCCTTTAATGATGGAAACGGGAGAATGAGCCGTCTGCTGACTACACTGCTTTTGTATCGCTCTGGGTTCTACGTTGGCAAATACATTTCTCTGGAAGCCAAGATCGCGAAAAACAAGGATTTGTACTATGAGGCACTAAGCCGTTCGCAGCATGGCTGGCACGAAGGAACCGAGGATGCAGTTCCATTCATCAAATATTTGCTGGGTACCATTCTGGCTGCATATAAGGACTTTGGAGATCGGTTTGCTATCGTGGAGGAGAAACTTCCTGCCATTGATATGGTCCGAAAAGCCACCCTGAATAAAATCGGTCGTTTTACGAAGCAGGATATCAGGGAGCAGTGTCCATCACTGAGTCTTAGTTCTGTTGAAGGTGCACTGAGAAAATTGGTTGCAGCCGGTGAATTAAAACGCGAAGGTACGGGAAAATCTACTTGTTATATTCGTTTGAAATAGCATAGAAGAGAGGTTGACAAACTGAATACATTTACATAGCTGGAACTGACTGATCATCAGCTCTGGCTATTTTTTTATGCCCTTCTCCAGCTGTAGGTGCACATGCGGTCTCGAGAAGGGCTTCTCCGTTACTGCAGCAACAACCTGAATCAGTACGCAAAACGAGCCAATGAGACCGGCTCCATCTATACGGAGGATATCAAAGATTTGCAGAACAGGCAGAACGAGATCCGGGAAATTACGAAGGAGATCCTTGCCAGACTGGCAACGATCCAGTAAAAACGGTGTGGCAGGTATGCTGTCACACCGGATACATAAGCGACATCTTTGACATGAAATCAATCGCTTCATAAATTATCATTAGAACCGACAATGGAGGACGTATATATGTGGTTGATCAAACTCCCGTTTAGAATAATCGCACTGCCGATTATGGCAATCGTCGCTGTATTCTCAATTTTTTACTCCCTTGCATTGAACCTTTCCGCAATGGTCGTCGGCCTTTTATATCTGGTGCTGGTCGTCTGCATTGTGATGCTTTTGTTTCAACACGTCTGGATCTATGCTGCACTGGTTTTTGGATTTGCAGTTCTGGTGTTCCGGGCAGTGATGTTTGCTGAAATGATCTCTTTGGGACTGGAAGCGCTGACGGGCAAGCTTTTGCAATTCATTTTTTCATAATAGTTTATAACATACCGGACCTGGGAAATAAAAAAACTCCTCAGGTCTTTTCTTATGCCAAAATTCGAGAAAGGAGCAGATGACCACGGTAGCAACAAGACTCATTCCCCTGCATGTAAACAAGAGGAAAACCATTGCTCAGAGTCTGGGTGACAGAATGGATTATGCAAAGAATCCGGAAAAGACCGAAAAGGGCGAACTGGTCACCGGCTATCAGAGTGACCCGATGACCGTGGACGAAGAGTTTATGCTGTCCAAGCGTCAGTATGAGCAGATCACCGGTCGGCAGCAAAAGCATGAAGTGATCGCCTATCAGATCCGCTAGTCCTTCAAACCGGGAGAGATCACGCCGGAGGAAGCAAACCGATTGGGGCATGAGCTGGCCCTTCGGTTTACCAAAGGAAAGTATGCCTTTATCGTGGCAACGCACACGGATCGAGCCCATGTGCATAATCATATCAGCAATCGAACTCCTCAAATTGCATTATTTGATTTTAAGGCATTTTTGAATATTTCGATGCTCTTGGTTGAAAGTGAAAATGCAAAAGTTCTCCGGCAGATCATGTTGGATATTGTTATTGATTTCGTTAATCAAAGGACGGGCGGTTCGACAAAATATATCAATCAACGTGACAGGGATTTTATCAGTGCGTTTTTGCAGGAAGAAAACTATAGACGTGAATTTACTGATGCTCTTAGAGACTATGTTTCCATGGGAAATAGCAAATATGCAATTTATACGGATAAAATTTACCAAAGCATTTTTCGAGAAAAAGCCCAGGAATATAAGCAGGTTTTACATTTGTCTAAAAGAGATAGCGTCAGAGATACGATGTATTCTGAGGTCTTAGATCTAATTGCGTCTTACGAATGTGGATTAGCGGCAATGATTAAGGATCAGTCTACGCAGTTGGGAAGAAAACTAAATAACTGGGAATTGTCAGATTTGTTTTCAGCCTTTGAGTCATTACCTTTATGGAAGCCCCTGATTCTTAGAGCACGTACCAAAATGGCTAGTAGGGATATGGCTTTACGCGATGCATTTCATATGCAATTGGAAGAGTATATTAAGCCTCTGGAAGCAGAAGAATACGAGAAATTCTTAGGAGTCGCTGGCAATGAACTTGAATTGCTTATGCATGAGAATCAAGATGTACTGAAGAGATTGAAGGAGCGCAATTGATGGCCGATATACACTATATTTCAATAGATGAAGCACGGGATATTCATCTTGCAACCATTCGGAATAGTGGTGGTGGCGATTGCGGTGAACTCGACATAGGGAAACTTGAAAGTGTATTGTGTCATATTCAAAACGATAATTACTATCCCACTTTTTGGATAAGCTTTTGCATTTGTTTTATTGTTCTTGTAAATTTCACTGCTTTTGCGATGGTAATAAACGGATAGCTATTACTTTAACAGCAATGTTTTTGCTTAAAAATGGTTATATGGCAGTTGCTAATATATACTTTCGAGAAATGGAGAATATCAGTTATCATGTAGCAGCTGGACATATTGATGAAGATTTGCTTCGCAGAATTCTTGCTGCAATACTAACCTGTACATATGATTCTGATGAAGAACTAAAATTAGATATTTTTAATGCAATATCTGTGGAAGATGTTTTTTATTGATTGGAATCGAAAACTTCTTTAGAATGTAATCATGAGTAGTCAAAACCATATCGCCATCCGGCTGTACTCACTGTATAATATTGAGTAATTTAATAAGGAAATCACGTTATCATTGCTGCCTGCAGAAGACAATGGTAGCCATATGTATGAACTAGAGGTTTCGCAAAGGCTAAAGCCCCAAGGTGGCAATGCCACCATTTTGCCACCCAAAATGCGTTTGACCCAGGCAGATTTCAATTTTCTTATTCAGACACAGAAGAACATAAAAGCAAGTAAAATCAAGGCATTCACGAACATAGGGAAACATTTGGATGCCAGCAAAATAACTCCCAACTTGTACTCCTAAGCGGTAGATCGGGTGTTCAAGTCACCTCGGGAACGCTGGAAGATGACGCCGTAGTCCTTTACTTTTTGTAAGGGGGTGCGGCGTTTTTTGATTTATATGGTGAAGCTGAGCTTTCATCGAAATTTGAAGACGGAGTCAGCATGATGACAGGATGAAACAGAAATTTCACTTGTATTTCCCATAAAAACTATTTATTATATGTCCATAACCCAGTTATCGTAACAAAAATTTACCATATTTAAGGAGGATCTCACCATGCTGAACACAGGAATCAAAGCTCCCAATTTTGAACTTCCGGATCAGAACGGAACAATACACACATTAGAAGAATACAGAGGAAAGAAGGTAATCCTGTATTTTTACCCAAAGGATAACACACCAGGCTGTACCAAACAGGCCTGCGGATTTTCTGAGCGGTATCCCCAGTTTATGGAAAAGGGAACCGTTGTTTTAGGCGTGAGCAGAGATACAGTGGCTTCTCACAAGAAATTTGAAGAAAAGTACGGTCTTGTATTTACTCTGTTGTCCGATCCGGAGCGCAAGGTCATTGAGGCCTATGATGTGTGGAAGGAAAAAAAGAACTATGGAAAGGTTTCCATGGGCGTCGTCCGTACAACCTATCTGATTGATGAAAATGGAATTATCATCCGTGCAAATGATAAGGTAAAGGCTGCGGAAGATGCAGAAAAGATGTTGGGTGAGCTGGAATGAGGATCATACTGTCACCGGCTAAAAAGATGAAGGAAGATCCGGATACGCTTGCATATATGGGTCTTCCCGAATTTCTGGATCAGACGGAGGAGATTTTAGCCTGGCTTAGATCAAGAACGCAGGAGGAGCTGAAACGGCTGTGGGTCTGTAATGACCGGATCGTGGGGCAGAACGTTGAACGTCTGGCTCACATGGATCTGAGAAAAAACCTTACCCCGGCAGTGCTCTCCTATGAAGGGATCGCCTATCAGTATATGGCTCCGGCTGTATTTGAAACAGGGCAGTTTGAATATATTCAGGAGCATCTGCGCATCCTGTCGGCTTTTTACGGCGTTTTAAGGCCTATGGACGGCGTGACGCCTTACCGCCTGGAGATGCAGGCCAGGGCCGCTGTCGGCGGATATAAGGATTTGTACGCTCTGTGGGGAAACAGGCTGTATGAGGCAGTAAGAGATGAAAGTGGAATCATCCTGAATCTGGCTTCCAAAGAGTATTCCAAATGTATTGAGGTCTGTCTTTCTGAAGAAGACAGATATATCACTCCGGTCTTTTGTGAAGAAGCCGGAGGAAAGCTTGTGACAAAGGGAACCTATGCAAAAATGGCCCGCGGGGAAATGGTTCGTTTTATGGCGGAAAACCGCATAGAGGATCCGTCAGAAATCCGCAGCTTTGACCGATTGGGATATCGGTTCAGAGAGGAGCTTTCTTCCGATACAAGGTACATATTTGAGAGAGTGAAGGCGGAATAGAACTAGGCTTCAAAGCATACATTTCCCTGTATCCATACCTGGCCCTTAAAACGGCGTCCGGGAACAGGCTCTCCTAAGAGATCAGCAGCGTTGATTGCAGCTGTAAAGAGCAGGTCGTTGCATTCCAGGCCCAGAAGAAAGATTTCTTCTCCGGTAATGCGGTTGATCCTGCGGTCCACAGATAAAATATTTCCAATGACAGAATACTGGTCACACTCAATGCCGGAGGGCATAAAGCAGGTGTCTACAATGGAATAAATATCCTCTCTTGCCACACGGCGTGATACAGAGGAGAAAAGATCAATATCTTCTACGGTCAGTGTTTCGATGGCCTCTTCATCGCCCCGTTTGGCGGCTTCGATGAGACGGCTGCGTTTGCTGGCCGCTTTTTTTCGGTCTTCCGTCTGCTGGGGTGTCTTCTGGACCGGAAGAAGGATTTTTCCATGAATGGACAGAGCCGAGAGCGAAGCGCTCTTTGGAAGAACCGGCTGGCTGTTTTTAAGGCGCAGGCGGTATTCCATCGAATTTTCCATATAAAAGATCAGAGAAATCCCCACTCGGTATTCATCTAAAAGGCCTGCAAAGGTTTCACGCTCCGTATGGCGCTGGATCGAGCAGTCCGCGGTGGATGTGACCTGGCTGCTTTCTACATATGGGAAATAGTATTCCTGCTTAAAGATTCCTCTCTGGCTTAAACGTCCGGCGATGGCAACGCCCATGCCGGGAGCGGTCTGTGCCCGCAGTTCGCAGAATATTTCTCCGTCAGATTCTTTTAAAATATCAGATTTGGAAGCGTCCTTTACAAGCTTTTTTAAAAGCTTATCCAGATCCTGGCGGGAGGTATACTGGCTGAATCCGATGGTTCGCATATATTTGTGCATAATGTCACCCTCTTTCTGAAAAACCATTCAGCCCATTATAGCCTACTTTCATAGAGATTGCCAGTGTTTTTTTCAGGAAACGCAGGGAATTCAAAAAGAGGATATATTGACAGTACATGTTAAGATAATAAATATGATATTAAAAAATGAAAGGAACATCCATGGATCAGCTTACGAAAAAGCCGCTTTTTAATCCCCAGGGCGATACCAGTCTTAATGCAAGACGCATGATCGGGGGAAATACCACAAATCTGAATGATTTTAACAATATGCGTTATGCCTGGGTCAAGGACTGGTACCGTCAGGCCATGAATAATTTCTGGATTCCTGAGGAAATCAGTCTGGGACAGGATAAGAAGGATTATCCGAAGCTGGCCCCTGCGGAACGGGCCGCCTATGATAAGATTTTAAGCTTTCTGGTGTTTTTGGATTCCATCCAGACAGCCAATCTTCCCAATATTGGAGAATACATTACTGCAAATGAGATTAACCTTTGTCTGAATATACAGACCTTTCAGGAATGTATCCACAGCCAGAGCTACAGCTATATGCTGGATACGATCTGCAGTCCCATTGAGCGTGACGCTATTTTGTACCAGTGGAAGACAGATGAGCATCTTTTAAGACGCAATACCTTTATCGGGGAATGTTACAACGGATTTCAGGAGAATAAAAGCCCTGAGGCCTTTCTGCGCGTCCTGATGGCAAATTATATTCTGGAAGGAATCTATTTTTACTCCGGATTCATGTTCTTTTACAATTTGAGCCGCAATGGAAAGATGCCCGGTTCTGCGCAGGAGATCCGTTATATCAATCGGGATGAAAATACCCATCTGTGGCTGTTCAGAAACATGATCCGGGAATTAAAGCAGGAACGTCCGGAGCTGTTTACAGACGAAAATGTGAAAATGATGAAGGAACTTCTGATGGAGGGCGTCCGCCAGGAAATCCTGTGGGGGGAATATGTGATCGGGGATCGTATTTCCGGCCTCACAGCCGAAATGATCCGGGATTATATTTATTATCTGGGAAATCTCCGCTGGGTGAGCCTGGGCTTTGACCCTGTCTATGAAGGATTTGAAAAGGAGCCGGAAAATATGGCCTGGGTCAGCCAGTATTCCAATGCAAATCTGGTAAAGACGGATTTTTTTGAGGCCCGGAGCACCGCTTATGCCAAGAGCACGGCCCTGATTGATGATTTATAAAAGAAAAGGATATGATATATGGAAATGATAATGCAGATTTTTAAGGAGGATGCAGAGCTTCAGGCGCTCTTAAGAACCGTTTTAGAGGGAATATGTTCTGATTTTACGGATGAAGCGTACAGTCTTGAGCTTCTGGAGGAAAAATTCCGCAGCTTTGCCAGACCGGGAATGGAAGAGCCGGAGCTTTGGGCGGCTCTCGTAAAAGCGGCAGTGGAGCTTACCAGCGCGCAGTCTCCAAAGTGGGAGCTGATCGCAGCCAGGCTTTTGGGAGCATCCTTCAGGCGGGAGCTGTCAGGACGGCTTAAAGTGCTGGGAATCACGGATTTTTACAGCAAGCTTTGTTATCTGACAGAGGAAAAACTCTATGGGAAATACATTTTGGAACACTATACAAAGGAGGAGATACAGGAGGCGGAGACGTTTTTATGTCCGGAAAGGAATCATCTGTTTACCTATTCCGGACTGGATCTGCTGCTTAAACGCTATGTGATCCGAAGCCGCCGTCAGGAGCCGTTAGAAACGCCTCAGGAGATGTTTTTGGGAATTTCCCTCCATCTTGCCATGGAAGAGAAAAAAGACCGCCTGTACTGGGTGAGAAAGTTTTATGATATGCTCAGCCGGATGTATGTGACTATGGCTACCCCTACGCTTTCCAATGCAAGAAAGCCTTACCATCAGCTTTCTAGCTGCTTTATTGATACGGTTTCCGACAGTCTGGAGGGAATTTACAGAAGCATTGACAATTTTGCCCGCGTCAGCAAATTCGGCGGCGGCATGGGACTGTATTTCGGAAAGGTACGCGCGGCCGGAAGCAGCATCCGGGGCTTTGAAGGTGCGGCCGGAGGTGTGATCCGCTGGATCCGTCTTGTAAATGATACAGCAGTAGCCGTAGATCAGCTGGGGATGCGCCAGGGAGCCGCCGCCGTATATCTGGATGCATGGCATAGGGATCTGCCGGAATTTCTTCAGCTCCGCACCAATAACGGCGACGATCGGATGAAGGCGCATGATATTTTTCCGGCTGTATGTTATCCGGATCGGTTTTGGAGACTGGCAAAGGAAAATTTGGATGCTCCCTGGCATCTGTTCTGCCCCCATGAGATCCATGAGGTAAAGGGCTATTTTCTGGAAGATTATTTTGGGGAAGAATGGGAAACGCGCTATGAGGAATGTGTGGCAGATTCCCGGTTAAGCCGCAGAACGGTGACGGTAAAGGAGCTGGTGCGTCTGATTATCAAATCTGCGGTGGAAACGGGAACGCCCTTTGCCTTTAACCGGGACATTGTAAACCGGGCCAATCCCAACAGCCATAAAGGAATGATTTACTGCTCCAATCTCTGTACGGAAATTGCGCAGAATATGTCTCCCATGGAAACCGTCAGCCAGACGGTAGAGACTGAGGACGGCGATCCTGTGGTTGTTACCAGGGTGCGTCCGGGGGATTTTGTGGTGTGTAATCTGGCGAGCCTTTCTCTGGGAAATATTCCTTTGGAGGAGGATGGCGTGTTAGAGGATACCGTGTGGACCGCAGTCCGGGCATTGGACAATGTAATTGGCCTTAATTTTTATCCTCTTCCCTATGCAGAGCTTACAAACCATGCATACAGAAGCATCGGGCTGGGAGTTTCCGGCTATCACCATATGCTGGTAAAGCGGAGGATTAAATGGGAGAGCCGGGAGCACCTTCTGTTTGTGGACAGGCTTTTTGAACGGATCAGCCAGGCTGCCATCGAGGCCAGTGCGGATCTGGGAAAGGAAAAGGGAAGCTATCCTCTGTTTGAGGGCAGCGGCTGGCAGACCGGAACCTATTTTTCCAGACGGGGCTATACGGGAAGCCGATGGAAACAGATTGCCGCAAAGGCAGCTCAGGGAATGCGGAATGCATATCTTTTAGCCATTGCTCCTACCAGCTCAACCAGTATCCTTTCGGGAACCACAGCCGGTATTGACCCCATTATGCACCGCTTCTATCTGGAAGAAAAAAAGGGAGCCATGCTCCCAAGGGTGGCCCCGGAGCTGACTCCCGAATCATACTGGTATTATAAAAATGCCCATCTGTTAGATCAGAGCTGGAGCATAAAAGCCTGCGGCATCCGCCAGCGCCATATCGACCAGGCTCAGAGCATGAACCTGTATATCACCAACAGCTATACCTTCCGCAAGGTTTTAAACCTGTATATCCAGGCCTGGGAAGAAGGCGTAAAGACGATTTACTATGTCCGCTCCAAGTCCTTAGAGGTGGAGGAATGTGAGAGCTGCTCTTCTTAGAGCAGCCCCATCAGAGAGGGTACGCCCAGAGAAAGTACAGGGATATAGGTAACTGCCAGCAGAAGGATAAAAAGTACAATAAAGTAAGGTAGTAAAGTTTTTGCTACCTGTTCAATGCTGATTTTGCTGATACCGCAGCCTACGAAAAGGACAGATCCTACAGGCGGCGTTATATTTCCCATACACATATTAAAAATCAGCATAACACCGAACTGGATATTGCTCATTCCAAGGCTTTCTGCAATAGGAAGGAAAATCGGTGTGAAGATCAGGATTGCAGGAGTAATATCCATAAACATACCAATTACCAGCAGAATTACATTCATCAGCAGCAGGATCACATATTTGTTAGAAGAAACAGACATAATAGCCGTACTGATGGCTGCCGGGATTCCTGAATATGCCATTACAAAGGACATAGCTGAGGAGGCGGAGATCAGGAACAGGATAATGCCGCTGGTGCAGGCACTGCTTACCAGGATTTTAGAAAAACTCTTAAAGTTAATGCTTTTGTAGCAGAGAGAAAGAATCAGGCAGTACAGTACGGAAATACCTGCCCCCTCAGTTGCTGTAAAGATACCACTTACAATACCGCCAATTACGATGATAATCAGCAGAAGGCTGGGAAGAGCCTCCAGAGTAACCTTTACTGCAGTCTGCATGGATGGAAAGCCTGAGGTTGGATACTTATGTTTTTTTGCATACAAAAAAGCTACAACCATAGAACCAAGCCCCATGAGAAGTCCTGGAACATAACCGGCCATAAACAGTGTGGAAATAGATACTCCGCCTGCAACCGTGGAATATACGATAAATGCGCTGGTTGGCGGAATCAGAAGACCGGTAGGTGCGGAAGCAATATTAGCTGCCGTTGCAAAGGCTGGATCATAGCCCTCTTCCTTCTGGATCGGGTAGATGCAGCCTCCCATGGCAGAAGCTGCGGCAACAGAGGAACCGGAAAGCGCTCCAAAGAGCATATTGCCTACAATATTAGCTAAAGCCAGAGAGCCGGGACACCAGCCTACAAAAAGCTGAGCGAAGTTTACAAGGCGTTTGGCAATACCACCGTTGTTCATTATGTTTCCTGCCAGGATAAACAGCGGGATTGCAAGAAGGGAAAAGCTTTCCACACCGCTGTTCATTTTTTGCATGGTGATAAAGGTAATCTGATCCCAGGAGAGGGAGGATACCGCAGCAACAATAGAAGAAATTACAATGCCTACGGAAATGGGACAGCCAAGGAAAAGAAGGGCTGCAAATACCGCAAACAGGACGGCCGTTGTAATACCAATACTCATGACTCATTTCCTCCTTCAATTTTAATACCTGTCACATCCTCATAAAGATTGATGAGCTGTGCAATAATGATAAAAATACCTGAAACAGGAGCCATTGCATAAACCAGACTTCTTGGAATGCCAAGAAGGGCAGAATAAACCTTCTGGGCGCTCATGGCCAGCTTAAAACCGCCGATGGTGATAATAAAAATGGCAAATATAAGAATCAGGGTGTCAATGCAGATCATAAGGATCCGGCGGCCTTCTGGCTTTAAGCTTTCCTGAAGGAGTACAAGCGACATATGCTCCCTTGTACTGAATGCATAGGCAGCGCCGATAAATCCGGTCCAGATCAGGGAATAACGTACCAGCTCCTCCGTAAATGCGGCAGGGCTGTTTAAGACATAACGTGTAAATACCTGATACAGTACTAAAAACGTCATTACGGAAAGAAGAATTGTTGCAATTCTGGACAAAAGAAAAGTCATCCATTTTTTTACAGATGTTAAAAATTCTCTCATATAGCCTCTCCTATTCTGCTGAATTGATAATGTCAAGCAGGGTCTGTACACCGGGATACTGACTGCAGTAATCGGAAATCATACCTGCAGTAGCCTGACGAAACGCCTCTTTATCCACATCCTCAACAAAGGTGACATCCATGGTTTCGGACGCCTCTTTTTTTGCTTCTTCAATCGCTGTGTTCCATGCAATTTTATGGCTGTCTGTGGATTTTCTGGCTGCCTCCAGAATAATCTGCTGATCCTCGGGAGTAATGGACTTCCATACTTTGGAGCTCATAACCATAACATCCGGAATCATGGCATGCTGGTCGGAGGAAAATACTTTACAGATTTCTCCGTGCTTTCCGGTGGTGAGGGCTGTTTCGTTATTTTCTGTTCCGTCAATAATACCGGTTTGAAGAGAGGTGTACACATCTCCATAGGACATCGCCACAGGAATACCACCTAAGGCTTTTAGCATATCGGTTTGGGATTTCATATCCTGTACACGGATTTTCAGGCCTTTTAAATCTTCAGGAGTGCGGATTGCCTTATCCTTTGTATAGAAAGAACGTGCGCCGGAGGTGTAGTAGGTTAAGGTTACAAAGCCGTCATTCTCTGTGGAAAGGAAAAAGTCCTGCATGGGACGGGAATCCATTTTGTGGTAAAAATCATCGGTACTGTCAAAGATATACGGCAGCCCAAAGGTATGATACGCTTCATTGTAGGTTGCCAGTCCGGGGGCTGAGACTTTTGTCATAGAAATAACGCCGGCCATCAGCTGCTCCATATTTTCGTTCTCAGAACCAAGCTGGCCGTTTGGAAAAATCTGAACCTGAATTCTTCCATCTGTGAGTTCTTCTACATTTTGTGCAAATTCCGTCATGGCAATATGTACGGTATGAGTTTCGCTGAGCCCATGAGCCAGAGAAAGGATCATAGGATTTTCTCTGGTAGCCTCTGCGCTGGAAGCAGCGCTCTGGGAAGCACAGCCAGAAAGCCCGGCTGCTGCAATAACCAGAGCGGCGCTGATTGCTGCAAGTTTCTTCACACTAGTTACTCCTTTCATACTTAAAAATAGTGATCTGCAGTTTTTGGCTGCAATTGTAAGCTTACATACCGATCAGATCGAATTGCTCAAAGGAAACAAGAACCTGATGATCCTTTTTGGGGTTATTATATTTAATCTGAACGGATTTCAGAGTCTGGCTGTAATACCAGCCGCAGCCAGCCTCCTCAAATTTACGACGGTGAAGGAAATGTGGGAGTATTTCTCCATTAACGCTTACCCAGTAAGGGGCTTTCTCACGGTGGATCATATCCAGAGCGATGGTCTCAACGGAGGTTTCAAAGCTTCCTTCCTGTTTAAAGCCAATGACAGTACGTTCGCCTGCAGTCATGGTGATAACGGTTTTTAAGTATAGCCCTTTCTCATAATCCATGGATACGCCGTCATCTTCATAAAGTATAAAGGAACCGTCTTTGTCAGGCGCACACAGGATGGTAAGTCCTGTGACTGTTTCATTCATCAGATTCATCATCTGGTTTGATGCCATGGGGATCAAGGCGCCGCTTCGCACAAACAGAGGAATGCTTCCCAGATTTACAGGGAATTCGATGGTCTGTCCGCCCTCATATACTTCTCTTGTATAGAAGTCATAGAAGGCGCTTCCTTCGGGGAGATAGACGCTGCGGATTTTTGCGCCCTTTTCCACTACATTTGCTACCAGAAGAGAATCACCGAACATAAAGTTAATTCCGTCCTCATAGCAGGCAGGATCATTCTGGAAGGCGTAGCACATGGGTTCCATAATCGGAAGTCCTGTGGTATGGGCCCGCTCCATCAGAGAATACAGATAGGGGAACAGGCGGTAACGCAGCAGAATTGCGCTGCGGATGTAGCCGGTACAGCCGCTGTACATCCAGGGTTCGGTAACGGTGTTATCCGTATTGGTAGAATGGATGGAGAAACGGGGCTGGAAAATACCATTCTGGATCCAGCGGACTAGAAGCTCGGCTTCCGGAGCAGGGCCAAAGAAGCCTCCGATATCGCATCCCTGATTGGCTACACCGGAGAGTCCCATTCCAAGTATGGTTGCAATATTGTATTTCAGGGAATCCCAGCAGGTCAGGTTATCGCCTGCCCAGGTCTGGGCGTATTTCTGAATTCCGCAATGGCCGGAACGGCATACGATATAGGGCCGTGTGTTTTCAAAGGTTTCATGGATTGCTTCATCTGTGATATGGCACATAATATTGGACATAACAGATTTTAACTGACCGATGGTAGCGCCTTTTCCCTCAAAGGATACCCGGCAGTCCTTATCTACCATGGAATCATATTCGCAGTTATCATTCCAGATGGAGCTTGTACCATAGTCTAGCACATTTTCTTTTAACATCATTTTCCAGTTTTCACGGGTAGAGGAGCTGGTAAAGTCTGTAAACATACCTTTTCCGCCCCACCAGGTTCCGATACCCGGCTGATCACTGTCGCTGGCTTTTACAAACATGCCTTTGGCTTTCATTTCTTCCAGTCTGGGATGTACCAGCAAAATACCCGGCTTTACATTGGGAGATACGCAGACGCCTCGTTTTTTCATCTGTGCAAAGAAATCTTTAGGATTTTTAAAGCGTTTTTTGTTCCAGGTAAACACACAGCGCTTGATTCCTTCCTCTGTTTCGATGGCGCAGTAACCGGAAGAAAGCTGAAAGCCGTCTACAGGGATCCCTTCTTCTTTTGTGGTGTCAATAAATTCCGTGATGGCATCGTCACAGTTTTCTTCCAGTTCGGGATAGTACATGGAAGAACCCAGATATCCTAGGGCATACTTGGGAAGCAGGGCAGACTTTCCGGTCAGATCTGTGTAGCGCTCGACAATCTGGCTGATAGATGGTCCGGCTATGAGGAACAGGTCAATATCGCCTCCATCTGTACGGAAACGGCTGTGGGGCTTCCAGTAGTTTCGTTTTTCACGTCCCATATCAAAGTCGCATTCCCAGGTACAGTGATAGAAGTAACCGACTGCCTTTTTTGTGCCAGGGTTTAATTTGATATAAAATGGAATGTGCTTATAGAGGGAATCGGTTTCTTTGGGGTCATATCCCATGGAGTCTCCGGGGCTCATTACCATAAATTTCTGAGCCTTATTAAATTCGCCGCTTTTTTCGCCGAAACCAAAAAAGCAGTCCTGAGCATTGATCTCACTTGTATGGATCCGGCGGTGGTTTGAATCCTCCAGATAGGCAAGATCCGGGATATCCGCATGAATCTGTGAGCCTTCACGGTCATATACACAGATTCGGAAAGGATCCTTTTCAATCACAACCTTGAGTTCTTTACCCTGAATTACAGCCTGCACTGCGCTGTCTTCAATCAGTTCAGCTTCTGCCGGTGCTACACGCTTTCTGTAATGCTTCATAAAGCCGTCCATTCTGTCTTCCCAGGCAGTCATTACCAGACTGTAGGATTCTTCGCAAAAATCGCCATCAAATCCTGCTCTGATTCTCAGAATATGATCTGTAAGAAAGAGAAGGCGGATTTCTATGCAGTTGGTGGAAATGCAGAAAACAGAGCCCTTCTTTGTTACATTGCCGGCATTCATACATACCTTCATCAATGAGTTCCTCCTGTTTGTAAAATGTATACTTTCGATCGGTTCTGTGGTAATATGATAATAAAACAGAATCGGCAAAACCAGACGAATATTGCAGTATATTGTAATAAATTTTACATTTCTTGCGTTTTTTTGTGTGGATGAAATAAAAAAAGAGAAAAGGATATAGAAAGTCAATAAAAATTATGGTGAAAATGTAAGCACTTACAACAAAAGACATAACTTAAATAAATGCAAAGGAGGAGGGAGTAGTAAAAATGATCGATCAGGCAGGCATCATGATGGCTCAGGGGGCTTTAATTGCCAGTGAACGTATCATAGGAGTCAATGATAATATGGCACAGTCCCATTATCATGAATATTTTGAGCTGTATTATCTTGAAACAGGAGAACGGTTTCATATGGTACAGGACCGGTGCTATAAAATGACAGCCGGTGAATTTATTATTTTCCCACCCTATGTAATGCACTATTCATATGGCGAAAAAGATATGCCATTCAAAAGGCTGGTGTTGTATTTCAGACAGGAGGAACTGGGATCAGATGAGATATTCAGAGAGCTTTGCAGAGAACGGGGAATTTGCCGTCTGGATACAAAGAAGCGTACACAAATTCACCGGATTATGGAGCAGCTGTTGGAGGAGCAGAAGGATCCGGGACGTTTTACGGTAAGTTATCGCAAAGCTCTTTTAAATTTGCTTGCAGCTGTAATTGTCAGGGCAGATCTGCCTCCGGTCAGACAGGAGAAACGAAGCCAGATTAATGAAATAATAAGTTATATTCACAGTCATTATTATGAAGATTTAAAGCTGGAGTGCCTTGCGCAGCAGTTTTATATCAGCCCCTGGTATCTTTGCAGGGAGTTCAAGCGCTATACAAACAGCACACTGGTTAATTATATTAATGTAACCCGTATTATGAATGCTCAGAGGAGTTTTATGGAAACGGATAAAAATGTGACTCAGATTAGCCAGGAAGTAGGATTTTCAAGTCTGACTCACTTTAACCGGGTATTTAAAGCTGTAACAGGAACCACTCCTTCTGAGTACAAAAGACAGTTTCGTACCTATAAAGCTAAAACAGCCGATTCCCGGTAGCATATGAGCCCGGAATCGGCTGTTTCGCCTAGCGGATATTATTATCAGCCGGTATGATAATTGCGGCAATCACATAGGCAGCAACTCCTGCGCCTATGGTAACGCAGGTGAATATAGCCCAGGCCAGGCGCACGAGGGTGGGATCAATGTCAAAATATTCTCCGATCCCGCCGCATACGCCGCTGAGCATACGGTTGGAAACAGAACGGTATAATCGTTTATTCATAATCAGAAAGACCTCCTTTGTATTGAAATGTTAAATAAAGTTTTGGGCTCAGATGCAGTCATCCAGATGCTCCATAATCCGGTGAATCCGGTGGGGACGGAATCTGGGGTAGGCGGCGCCTCCCATGGCTGCTCCGCAGGCGGATAAGAGCAGTCCGCTGAGAAGAAAAATCAGGCCTGCAATGATGCAGAAACGTATCAGTTTATTCATCTCTGTGACCTCCCTTTATGAAGCATTCCGCTGATCCAGTCAATGATCCGGCATATAAGGCGGGGAATCAGTCGGCCGTAAAACAGAAGGCAGAGGGCTAAGAGGAGAAAGCCTGCTCCCAGGGCTGCCAGCCCTGTTCCGGCGGTAAAAATTCCCTGAACCGGGTGGATAAAAAGCGATACAATTCCCAGAGGAAGGGCAAGAATTGCTGTAATAAAAGCGCCTCCGGTTAAAACACCAAGACTGATAAGGAGAGCAAAAGCAATGCCAACTATGGCTGCGGTTAATCCTGCGATACTGCCTCCGATTCCCAGAAGAAGAGGCGCTCCTACGATAAGAAGGACGATCCACAAAAGAAGCTTTAACAGGCGGCTGGTCCTGGGGCCGGAACGCTCTGCTCCCGGATGAAAGGAACTGCGGCTTTGCTGTGCCTGTCCATACGTTTGGCCTGATTCGGATCCGCAGGAAGTATACGGATGTTTGCTGCGGTCAGCTCCGGTGAAGGTATCGGTTTCACGGTGCTGTTTTGCAAGCTCATAGCCCGGATCCTTAAAGCGGGAATTTTCATAGCCGCTGTCTGTAAATTCTCCTGTCTCATCCGGATTACTTAAAAGACTGGTCCGGATAATCGCTGCGATCCGTTCCGGGCTTCCAAGCTCATTTGTGATATCGGTTTCATATCCAAATCCGGCCTCATCAAGATAATTTTCATAGTAATCCAGAGCGTCTGTTCGATCTTCATCGCTTATATCCTGAAGCAGATAGGAAAGCTGTTTCATAAACTGTTCTCGATTCAAGAGTCCCCCTCCTTTATGATGTGGGAAATCTTCTGGGAGTAGACTGCCCATTCTCTTTGGTAGAGCTGCAGCTGCAGCCGTCCCTGTTCTGTGAGCCGGTAATACCGGCGGTTTCTGCCGTCAATCGCCCGGTCGTAGACCTCCAGGCAGTCATCCTTCTGCAGACGCCGAAGCACCGGATACAAGGTAGATTCTGATATGTCAATGGCCTCGCGGACCTGTTGGGTGATCCGGTAGCCATAGGTTCCTTCCTTTTCCCGTGAAACGGCAGCCAGTACAATGGCATCCAGAAGGGCAGATCCGGTGTTGAATACCATAAGCATCCCCTCCGTGTGTTGGCGGCATGAAAATGTATGATCTGCCGCTGTGAATGATTACATCAATATTATATGATGTATAATATTATATGTCAATAAAAGAAAATCCAAAGAAAAAGGAAATGTTTGTTATTTTTTCTTAAACTATTTTAGAAACTGTTTACCATGTGGTCAAACTTCGTACACAATTAAAGGTTATACTAAAGGACATAAACAAGCAGTCAGAGCTTTTTACATAGAAGACAGCAGCATTTATCGCTGCAGCATAGATCACTAAGCCGGCGGGGTTGGCATATGGACAGCCTTGCCGGCTCAAACCAATTTATGGGGAGATTTCTCTCCCCACAGTTTCATACCGTACCGTTTTTTTCTTTTATCTTCAGTATTTCATCAAATCGGTTTTTATATTCCAGGATTATTTTTTCATTTCCGACTACAGATACCGGACCGGATTTTAAAAGACGGCAAATTAAATCTGACGCTTCTTTTTGGTCATTTACGGTACTGTTGCGTATATTGCGTATCATTTCATTAATGTATACAGTAGAGATCCCCATAATATATCTTCGCATAGCCCGCATACGGCTGTTCAGGATTCCGATGGGAGGGAGAGCCTGAGCATAGGCGCTTAAAATGTAACCCTGAAGATCCTCTGGCGTCAGCTTTAGTTCTGCCAGAGCCTGGCCGGTACGGTTAAATACGGAAAGTGTTGATTCGATATCAGGGTCTTCTGTGCTCCATAGGGTAAAATATCCGGCCGGAAGAAGAAAATCAATTCCGCTGTCATAGGCTCGTCCCTGATAGCGCACGGCAGGCTTTACATATTTATCGCCTGCTGCCAGAAGCCATGGAAGGAAACGGCCCTTAAATTCAGGAACCTTTTTAAAATCTCCCAGCATCCTAAGTTCTTCAAGAGAACTGTCAATGCAGGCGGCTGTCCGAAGAGACGGGGCCTGATCCCATGATGGAAGTGAAAGATGATTGGAAAACATGAAATCGTTTTCATTACGCTCGGGAAGCTGGCTCAACAACGTGGAGGCACGATCCAGGATGTGTTCCAGTGAAGCGTTTTCGGCAGCTGCCAGAAAGATCAGCTTTCTGCGGCTTACCAGCTTCTGGGCCAGGGTATATAATGAGCTGCTTATCTGGTTTGCGTCTGTCCTGGCCGCTTCATCATCGGGATGGGCCTGCTCCCTGATCAGGATGGTTAAAATATTCTTTAAAAAGTGGTATATCTCAGGTGAATTGAGCTGGAAACGGAAACGGCTGTCCTGCCGTATATACCGTTCTGCCAGACTGTAGGCTAGAGAAGGACCGTTTTCACTTTTGGACAGATCGTAGTCCGGGAGATATTTTTCAATCACCTGTGAAATCGTTTCCCTATCTTCGTAATTTCCATTTCTCATCAGCTCCAGAAGAAAATCCAGACTGATTTCAAAGTCCTCCGTAAGTCCCGACCACACCACGCTCATCATGGGCCGGCTGTTTTCGTCGGCATCTGCATCCGGATACAGTTCATCAAAGGTACAGTCATAAAGATATTCCTGTTCCATGTTTTTCTGCTGTTCCACACAGAAACGGCGTGTATCCAGTTCTGTGAGCAGCATCTGATACAATGTAAGATAGTTCCAGTCTTCCCCGCTTAGTTCGCTCAGATCAAAAAAGAGCTGGTAGCTGCCGATTCCTGCAAGAGGAGAAGGGGAACCGCAGCAGAAGATCCCATGGCGCAGGCCGGAGAAAAAGGGCGGATCCTCTTCGGGTTCGGGAAGCTGCTCCGGCTGAATCAGAAAATCAAGACAGCTTTTATCCTGGGCGCTCCATTTTTTAAAATCCGCTGTTTCACGGATGAGAGCCTGAAGCTCTTTTGGGGACATGGAAGCCTTTTTTTCTCTCAGCCACCGATCGCGTTCCTGTTCCAGAGCTTCTGCCAGACCGGGTACGGGAATGGCTGCAGACAGTACGGCTGACGGCGGGTTTAATACTTGCTTTGCCAGCCTGCGCAGAATGGACTGTTCCTGATCTGCACTGAAATGTGTGAAGGTACGTTCGTAAAGGGAGTAGTAGTCGGTTCGTCCGGTAAGGCTCCAGAAGCGTCCGATATCCTCGGACAGATGAAAGCCCAGATGGGGCGTTTCCCTCATAAGGAGATCGGCCAGCCTGTTTTCCTTTATGACTGCATGGTACAGCTCGTCTGCAATTCCATTTTCCGCCATGTCTGCAAGCCCCTGATTTACGGCCTGAAAAAACAGCTCCTGCTGTTCTTTATCCCCATTTTGAAGGCGGAATTTTAAAACCGGCCGGGCCAGCGCCGTATCCAGATAGACGTCGATAATATTGTTAAGGCCAAGGGATCTGGCGGCCCGTTGAACCGGAGAGGTATCCTGATCCATCATTCCGGCGCAGAACCCCATACAGATCACATCCTCCTGGGATAGCCCGCTTAGATCAATAGTATAGTCGATCACAGAGGAGTGTTCAGCCGGGCTTCCTTCATAGGCCGGACTTTTGACCTCTGTTTTTCGGAAACCGGAAGACACAGGCCCTCCAAAAAGGGGGCGAAGATTCAGGTTTCTGCTTTTGAAGCGTGATAAGTGTTTTTCATCCAGAAAACGCAGAACCGTCTCCAGGTCGGCGTCTCCGTAGAGGATCATCAGGCAGTTGGAATAGTCATAAAGCTGTTCGTAGGTTTGACGGATTTTTTCAAAGGTGATTTCTTTATAATGGAAATGGGCTCTTCCAAGAAGATTGGCTGCAATCTGCCCTTCATACAATGCCTGGGCAGCCGCGCTGTCCGCATTTTCCTCCAGATCTGTTAAATGCCCCCAGTCTTCGCTGAGAACCGTTCCCAGCATGGAAAGCTCTCCATCCGTATCCTCCAGTTCAAACCGAAGCCCCTCCCTCATAAAGAACCGATGATCCTTTAAAGCCTCCGGTTCTTCCATACAGCATAAAAAGACATCCATAAGCTTTATAAGCTGCTCCATGCTCAGGGAGCAGACCGGATAGCAGGTGCAGGTATTGTCCGTGATCCCGTTCATAAAGGTGGAATAGCTTTTGCTGTCCATGTCAAAGAACACATCCCGGCTGGGATAGGAAGGGCAGGAACAGAGCATCAAATGCTCTAATATATGGTTGGAATCCAGATTATCCAGCTGCGGAGTCCGGTAGATCAGATTAAACCCAAGCTCCCGGTCGTCGTTATGTATATATAAAAGTCTGGCTCCGCTGAAAGGGTGGAACAGTTCCGCAGTTTCAGCTCCCAGCATGGAAATTGAGTTGCGCTCTGTGACAGTAAAGCCCCACAGAGTCTGGCCTTTTTCGGGCAGCTTTGCCATGGCAAATCTCCTTTTTTATAAAATGCAGTGCGTAAAAAATGCTGTACCGGCGGCAGACGATCCGCAGTACAGCATATGGATACAGTTTTTATAAGAATCCGAAGCAGTGCTGTTTTATGCCAGCTGTGCCTTATATTCCTTTAATGCCTGTGCCAGCTGGTCAGGACATGAGGTAGGACGGGGGCCGCACTGAATGCCTTCCAGACGGCGGATCGCCTCATCTACATCCATACCCTCTACCAGTCTTGCAACGCCCTGGGTATTGCCGGAGCAGCCGCCTGCAAACTGGACATTGGTGAGCTTATTGCCGTCTACATCAAAGGTAATGGCTCTGGAACATACGCCGTGTGTTTTATATGTCATCATGTAATTAACCTCCAATTAAAATCGTTGTTTCATAGTCAATGCAGATTCGATTATGCCCCAAGGCGGGTGGATTGTCAAGAAGATTTGAGTTTCCGCACTTTACACCGTGTTCTGGCGTCTGGTGTTTAGGACTCCGGTTTTCTTATGGCCTTCAAAGTCGTCCTGAACACCAGATGCCAGAGCACACTGCAAAATGCGGAAACTCAAGCAAGAAGATGCTTGAAAAAATGGTGCAGGCCACAGTATAATTGAGAAAAAGCGGCTTTCAGACAGCGCCGCCGATCAGAATAAGGAGGAATTGCAATGATAGCAATTATCGGAGCCATGGATGAAGAAGTGGCTATGTTAAAGGAAAAAATGACAGAGGTACAGGTGGAGTCCCGGGCCTGCATGGAATTTTATAAGGGAAAGCTGGAAGGAAAGGACACGGTGGTAGTCCGTTCCGGCATCGGCAAGGTAAATGCGGCCATGTGCGCTCAGATTCTGGCGGACCGCTATGCGCCTTCCTGCATCATCAATACGGGAATTGCAGGTTCTCTGGACGCCCGGATCAATATCGGTGATATTGTGATTTCTACAGACGCTCTGCAGCACGATATGGATGCCAGAGCCTTTGGCTATGAAGCGGGGCAGATCCCAAGAGTAGATACGCTTTCATTTCCGGCAGATGAAACACTGGTTACTCTTGCAAAGGAATGCTGCAGCCGGGTGAATCCGGAGATCGGCACTTTTACAGGCCGTGTTGTTTCGGGGGATCAGTTTATTTCTGATAAGGATAAAAAGCAGTGGATCAGTGAAACATTTTCCGGTATGTGTACAGAGATGGAGGGAGCGGCCATTGCTCAGGTGTGCTATTTTAACCGTATCCCATTCCTGATCCTGCGCGCTATTTCTGACAAGGCAGATGACAGCGCCGGTGTAGATTACGCTGTTTTCGAGGCTCAGGCCATCCGCCACAGCGTAAACCTGATGACGGAAATGGTTCGCTGCATGTAGCAGCATTTTACCTTAAGAATCGTTTCGTGGGGGAATTTGACGAACGATTCTAGGGGTTCTCAACTTCCCAAATCCAATTCCCGGACTATAATAGACCTTACCGAAGCCGCTCGGATCATTTTCGGAAAATGTTCCAGACCTGCAGGGACGGGTTCGGCGGCCTGCAGCGGCCTATAGGCTGCAGAGAAATGATGGTAGTGTATAGAAAGGGGAATTGGTTATGATGAGTTTTTTGGAGACTGGAAGAGCTCTGTATCTGCTGGCAGCAATTTGTCTGGGAGGAATTATGGTAAGGCTCGCAGCGGGAAGCTTCTATAAACGTCTCATTCGGGAGAGCTCCAATCTGGCGCTTGCAAAAAACCGGTATCTGCGCGCCCTGCGCCAGAATGCGGAGGATACATACAGGATCAATATGGGAATGAACAACACCAGAGTATATCTGGAACGCCAGATTTACAGCCTGCGTTTTATGGGGATCAGCCTTCAGGGATTTGAAAATCTGGGAGGACAGCTGACGCTTTTATGCTTTCTCGCAGGAGGGGCGGCGGCGTTCCTCTCCTATTGGAACAGAAGCGATAATTACTACATTGTCCTGTATGGCGTTATGGGTATCTTTGGAGGGATGGCCACCGTGTTTGTGGATTACGGTGTAAATCTGGAGGCAAAGCGCCAGCATCTCCTTACCTGTCTTCAGGATCATGTGGAAAATGTAATGTGGTCCCGGATGGAGCGTGAGACGGCATCAGACCAGCAGCCTGCTCCGGCGGCAGAGGAAGAACGCCGGGAAGCGGCTCCTGTGCGCTCCATCGGAAGAGACCGCAGAGTTCATGCCAGACGCAGTGCAGAACAGACCGCAGCCAGCAGGGAAACTCTCAGGGAAGTATCCAGAGACGCCAGAGAGGACCGTTCCGGTGAAAACTGGCTTCAGGACCTGAACCCGGATCAGAAGCGGATGCTGGGTGAGATGCTTAAAGGATTTATATCCTGATCATAGTTATGAGATTTGGAGAAATGTGCTGCTCCCGGTTCCCTTGGGGACTGGGGGCAGCTTTTTGTATGGTGCGCCTAGCGGCGCACGTTTCTAACGGGTTAAAGTCCCGAATCCGCCCGGTAGTGGGAAGGATATAGCCGAAGGCAAGGGTGTCCATCGTGAGGTGGGATCTGAAGGGAGCTGGATGTGAGGAACATACTAACTCACGGGCAAATCTCTGACATTAACGGATGGCTCTATCACAGAATACGTATGTGTATATGGAAACAGTGGAAGAAACCTAGAACAAAATATAAGAATCTAGTCAAGCTGGGAATTCCAGAACACTATGCGGCAACAATAGCAAACAGTCGCAGAAAGTATTGGTATATCAGTAATAACAAAGCTGTGATTTGGGCGCTGAATAAAGAAAGACTGATAAACAGTGGCTATTATGATTTAGCCACAGCCTACCAGTCTGTGCACGTCAACTATTGAAAGCGCCGTATACCGAACGGTACGTACGGTGCTGTGAGAGGACGGCGGTTAATCACCGCCTCCTACTCGATCGAAAAGGTGAATACGCTGATATCGTAAAAAGAATCATATGAAGGGATGACGACTAAAAGATAAGACCGAAATCCATAAAAAAGAATCATATAACAAAGGAAAAAGTATGTAAAAATCAGGATAATAAGTAAATATATAAAAAATTAAATTAAAATACAAAGATAAAACGAATGGAATGGTAAAAATGATGGATAAAATATATAAAAGATAAGTTAAATTACGTGTAATATAATGCAAAATAATAAATGAATCATATAAAATATGAAACAATCATATAATACCATTGCCATACTGCACAAAAAGTGCTAATATTCAAGTAAAGACAGAGATGAACGCATAAGAACAATCATAAAAATGATCAAAAACAAGGAGGATGCGAAATGAGCAAGATTGATGAGATCACAAGAGAGAGCTGGATCATGGGGACATTTCCCGAGTGGGGAACCTGGCTGAATGAGGAGATTGAGAACGAGGAGGTGAAGCCGGGAACTGTTGCCATGTGGTGGCTGGGATGTACCGGTATCTGGTTTAAGACTCCTGGAGGATGCAATCTTACCGTAGATCTTTGGGCCGGAAACGGAAAGAGAACCCATGGAGACGGAAAGATGAAGCCGGGACATCAGATGGCAAATATGTGCGGCGGCAGAATGATGCAGCCTAACTTAAGAGCAGTCCCCTTTGTGATCGATCCCTTTGCCATTAAGCAGGTAGACGCAGTGCTGGCGACCCATTACCATCAGGATCATATGAGCGCTGAGTATGCAGCCCATGTAATTAAGAGCGGCATGACAACAACAAACGAAAAGGGAGAAGAGGTTCCCGTACCATTTATCGGACCGAAGAAATCTGTAGAACTGTGGCAGAAATGGGGTGTTCCTGCAGATCGCTGCATTACAGTAAAACCGGGTGATACGATTAAGATCAAAGACGTTGAGATCGTTGCTCTGGATTCCTTTGACAGAACCTGCCTGGTAACAACAGATGATACCAGCGAGAACAGAGAAGAGCTTACAGGAATTTGTCCTACCGATATGGATGACAAGGCAGTAAACTATCTGATTAAGACTCCGGGCGGAAATATCTATCACAGCGGTGATTCCCACTACTCCATTTACTTTGCAAAGCACGGCAAAGATTATGATGTAGATGTGGCTTTTGGTTCCTATGGTGAGAATCCTGTGGGTATGGCAGACAAGATGACCTCTGTAGATATTCTCCGTATGGCAGAGGCATTGAGAGCCAAGGTTGTAATCCCGATCCACTATGACGTATGGACCAACTTTATGGCAGATATCAATGAAATCCGGGTACTTTATGATATGAAGAAAGACCGTCTGGACTACAAGTTCCATCCATTCTTCTGGGAAGTGGGAGGAAAATATGTATATCCCACAGATAAGGATAAGAAAGCTTACCACCACAGACGCGGATTTGAGGACTGCTTCGAACATCCTCAGAATATTCCATTCCGTTCCTGCCTGTAAGGTCAGATAAGTGTTAGGGGGAAAGTTATATGCTGAGAGAATTTGTAGAGCAGAAACATTATAAGTTTGCAGCTGAAGCGCCGGACTGGAAGGAAGCCATCCGCATGAGCTGCGAAAGTCTGGAGGCAGACGGTACGATAGAGGCAAATTATAAGGAAGATATTGTTGCCTGCGTGGAGAAATATGGTCCATATATTGTGCTTATGCCAAACATTGCCATGCCCCATTCTCAGGAGGGGGCTGAAGGGGTACATAAGACCAGCATTGGTTTTATGAAGCTGGACAAGCCGGTTTCTTTTGATCCGGAGGATCCGGAAAAGGACGCACAGCTGTTTTTTACGCTGGCTTCCTGCAATCCGGAGCAGCACATGAACAATATGGTTCGTCTGTCAGAACTTCTGATGAACGAAGAAGTGGTGGCAGCCTTATTAAAGGCTGAAACACCGGAAGATCTGTTGGAAATCCAGAAACAATATCTGGATTGATTTAAGAGAGGGAATAAGGGGTGACTTATGGAAATTTTGTCTAAGATCTGGTCATATTTTGCAACAAATATCCTGCAGCAGCCGGCATTTATGATTGGTTTTATTGTATTGATCGGTTATATTCTGCTTCAGAGACCATGGTATGATATTCTGGCAGGCACAATTAAAGCAATTGTAGGATACCTGATTCTGACTGTTGGTTCCGGCGGACTGGTTAACAACTTCCGTCCTGTACTGGTAGGTCTGGGTGAACGCTTCAATATTAACGCAACAGTTATTGATCCGTATTTTGGACAGAATGCCGTTACAGCCGGAGTAGAAGAAGTATTCGGAAAAGGCTTCGGCGATGCGATGATCCTTCTGTTTATCGCATTTATTGTAAATATCCTGCTGGTGCGCTTCAGCAAATATACAAAGCTTCGCGCACTGTTTACCACAGGAAACGTACAGGTACAGCAGGCTGCAACTGCTTACTGGCTGATCATGTTTGCTCTTCCGGGCCTTCTGGCTCCCGGCATGCATGTTCCGATGCTGATCGTTATGGCTCTTCTTCTGGGTGCTTACTGGGCAGTAGGTTCTAACCTGACAATTAAACCATGTCAGGAAGTAACTGACGGAGCAGGCTTTGCTCTGGCTCATCAGCAGATGTTTGGTGTAGCTTTCTTCTATTGGCTGGCAGGAAAGCTTTTTGGAAATGAAGGCAAGAAGAAAGATAAGAAGGTTAAGAAGATTGAGGATCTGGAACTTCCCGGCTTTTTATCTATTTTCAACGACAACATGGTATCTGCTTCTGTTTTGATGCTGGTATTCTTTGGCGCAATCTTATGTGTACTTGGAAAGGACTATCTGATTGCAGGCGGTTTTATGAAGGAAGGGCAGAGCATGCTGTTCTATGTAATCCAGACCTGTCTTTACTTTGCAGTATATCTGGCAATTCTGCAGATGGGCGTCCGTACCTTCGTTGCTGAGCTGACAACTTCTTTCCAAGGTATTGCAAGCAAGCTGCTTCCGGGTTCTGTTCCTGGTGTAGACTGTGCAGTTATCTTTGGTTTCGGTGCATCCAATGCAGTGACTCTGGGCTTTGTATCCGGTTTTATCGGACAGATCCTGGCAATTATTGTTCTGATTGCTTTAAAGAGTCCGGTACTTATTATCTGCGGTTTCGTACCTGTATTCTTTGACAATGCTACCATCGGTGTATTTGCCAATGAAAAGGGTGGCTTAAAGGCTGTTCTGGTTCTTCCGTTTATCTCCGGATTATGCCAGGTATTCGGTTCTGCTCTGATTGCAGGCTGGGTTGGAATGGCAGCTTACGGCGGATATTTAGGTATGTGGGACTGGGCGGTTGTATGGCCTGTATTTACAGTAGTTATGAAGTATTTAAGCTATATCGGCGTAACTCTTATTTTTATCGGTCTTCTTGCTATTCCGCAGATCCAGTATTACAAGGATAAGAAGGGTTACTTCCTTATGACAGAAGATTATGAGGCATATAAGGAATTAAAGGCAAACAAAGCAAACTAAAATAATTTTATATGGAGGATATATTCATGGCAAATGCAAATAATTTAAAATTTCTCGTGTGCTGCGCAAATGGTTCCGGTTCCAGCCTGATGGCTCAGCTGGCATTAGACAAGGTGTTAAAAAGAAACGGCATTAAGTGTAAAACCCATCACGCGCCGCTGTCTGAGGGGAAGAGCACAGCTGCACAGTATGATGTTCTGCTGTGTGCCCAGAACTTTGCCAGTATGTTCACAGATGCAGAGGCAAAGGGTGTAAAGGTGATTCCGTTAAAGAATGTTATGTCAGATAAAGAGATTGAGGAGAAGCTGAAGGCTCAGGGTATTATTGAATAGTACAGTGAGCGTATAAACAGCAGATCTTGTTAAAAAGGCTGCCGCAGCTGACTGCTGCAGCCTTTATTATCACAACGGCGGAAGGACTGTTAAATATTTGCCTTATTTTAAAAGAATGGGAGGGGAAACAGTGAAGCGTGAGAAGGTATATGTGGATGAGCGGAGAGAACGGATCCGGGATATATTAAGGGAAAAATCTCAGGTTCGGGTAGAGGCGCTGGCAGAAGAGCTGAAGGTTTCTGTGATTACGATACGCAGGGATTTACAGTATCTGGAAGAGCAGAAGCAGCTGATCCGGGTATACGGAGGTGCAGTTGCAGTCCGGGAACAAGGGGAGCAGACGGACGAAATCCAGCTGTACCGGGATTTGATTGCGCGCTATGCGGCCAGTCTGGTAGAGGACGGCGATACACTGTTTCTTAATACCAGCCGGAATGTCCGCCAGATTCTTCGATATATTACAAAAAAAAATGTTACAGTGATCACAAATAATGGAAGAGCGATTGATGCAGAGAGAGGCCAGGGGGTAAATGTAATCCTTACAGGAGGAGAGCTGCGTTATCCAAAAGAGGCAATGGTGGGGGATTATGCAATCCGCAATCTCCAGACGGTAATTGCCAAAAAGGCCTTTGTGGGATGTTCCGGCATTGATGCTGTTATGGGAATGACAACGGAAAACGCCAATGAGGTTACGATTAACCAGCTAATGGTGCGGAATGTGGCAAAGGATGCATATATTCTGGCAGACCATACCAAGCTGGGGCAGATCAGTAGCTTTATCAGCTGTCCTATTGAGGAGATTCACTATCTGATTACGGATGAACTGGCTCCGGCAGAGGCTGTGGAGGAGCTGAGGGCAAAAGGAGTAAGAGTTCATCAGGTGAAGAAAGCAGATTTTCCGAATGAAGGACTGATAAATCAGACAGAAAAGAAAGGAAAATAAAATGGCAAAAGCATATACACTGGGCCTTTATGAGAAGGCCATGCCAAAGGATCTGAGCTGGAAGGAAAAGATGCTGGCGGCAAAAGGGGCAGGATTTGATTTTATAGAGATTAGTATTGATGAAACAGATGAAAAGCTGGCACGGCTTGATATGAGCAGGGAAGAACGGCTGGCTTTAATGGAACTGATGAGTGAGACGGGTGTTCCCATCCGTACCATGTGTCTGAGTGGACACAGAAAATACCCTTTGGGAAGCAATGATCCAGAGACCTGCGCCAGAGGAATGGAGATTATGGAAAAGGCGATCCGTCTGGCAGAGGATCTGGGGATTCGGATCATTCAGCTGGCCGGTTATGATGTTTATTATGAAGAAGGCAGTGAAGAGACAAGAGAGCGTTTTGAGGAAAATTTAAAAAAAGCAGTGGAGATGGCGGCAAAAGCCGGAGTGATGATGGGCTTTGAGACCATGGAAACGGAATTTATGAATACGGTAGAGAAAGCGATGGTTTATGTAAATCGGGTAAATTCTCCGTATTTGAATGTATATCCTGATCTGGGAAATGTTACCAATGCGGCTGTAACGTATGGTACAGATGTGGAAGAGGATCTGGAAACCGGACGGGGCCATCTGGCTGCCATGCATTTAAAAGAGACACTTCCGGGTAAATTCCGCGAAATTCCTTTTGGGACAGGCCATGTAGACTTTGAGGCCGGTATCCGCAAGGCGTGGGAGCTGGGCGTTCGGAAGTTTGTGACCGAGTTCTGGTATGTAGGAAATCCAGACTGGACAGAAGATCTGAAGTTTGCCTGTGATAAGATGACGAAGATTTTACAGGGTAATGAGTAGAAAGGCGGTTAAACGATGAAGGCAGTAAAAAAAGTAATTTCCAATCTGACAAAATGTTATTCCATAGCACCTCTTCATTATCAGGGAAAGGATCATATCCTGGTGGCAGCTGAGAAGGTAGACCGCTGTCTGCTCTTTGATCTGGATGGAAACCAGGAGGATACTGTCTGGGAGCAGCCGGGCGGTGTTATGACCATGCAGCAGGTTCCGGGAACGGACGGCCAGTTTCTTGCTACCCATAAATTTTATTCTCCCAATGACTCAAAGGACGCAAAGATCGTAATTGTGACTCCAAAATCAAAGGGAAACTGGGAGGTACGCACTCTGACCGATCTGCCCTTTGTACACCGGTTTGACATTTTAGAGAGAAATGGGGTACACTATCTGATCGCCTGCTGTTTAAAATCTGGCCATGAGTTTAAGGATGACTGGTCCTCTCCCGGCCGTGTGTTTGCGGCTGTGCTTCCGGAGGATTTAAGCAGCTTTGACGAGGAGCATCAGCTGGAGATGAAGGTGATCAAGGATCAGATGCTCAAAAACCACGGCTACTACCGTGTAAAGGAAAACGGACAGGATACAAGCGTGGTTTCCTGTGAAAACGGAATCTATCAGTTTATTCCGCCTGCATCACCTGAGGGCGAGTGGGAGATTACACAGCTTCTTGATACCCCGGCCAGCGATGCGCTGCTGCTTGATATGGACGGAGACGGAGAGAAGGAGCTGGCAGTTCTGGCGCCCTTCCATGGCGAGAAGATCGACTTTTACAAAAAGAAAGACGGCCGCTTTGAGCATGTATACAGCTATGGGAAGGACGCGGAATTTGTTCATGCCATCTGGGGCGGCGATATCGGCGGTGTTCCCACTGTAATTATCGGCCACAGAAAGGGAGACCGGGATCTGCTGGCATTTACCTACGACCAGGAAAAGCAGGAATACAGGGCAGAGCGGCTTGACCATGACTGCGGCCCTGCCAATGCATATGCGTATAAATATGATGGAAAAGACATTCTGATCGCAACGAATCGTGAGATTGACGAAGTGGCAAGATACGAGCTGGAAATGGAATAAGGGAGGACATTATGCTAGAAGAACTGAAAAAAAGAGTTTATGAGGCAAATATGCTGCTGCCAAAGCATGGCCTTGTAACGTTTACCTGGGGAAATGTAAGCGAGATTGACCGGGAAACAGGATATTTTGCTATTAAGCCCAGCGGCGTGGATTATGATAAGCTGACTCCGGATGATATGGTAATCGTGGATCTGGAAGGAAATAAAATCGAGGGAAAATATAATCCTTCTTCTGATACAGCTACCCATGTGGAGCTGTATAAGGCATTTTCAAAGATCGGCGGAATTGTACATACACATTCACCCTGGGCGACCAGCTGGGCTCAGGCGGGCAGAGGGATTCCGTGCTACGGAACTACCCATGCGGATTATATGTACGGAGAGATTCCCTGTGTCAGATGCCTGACAAAGGAGGAGATCGAGGGTGCTTATGAGAAGAATACAGGGGTTCTGATCGCAGATTATTTTAAAGATAAAGATTATGAAGCGGTTCCGGCTGTTTTATGTAAGAATCACGGTCCCTTTACCTGGGGAAAGGACGGACATGAGGCGGTTCACAATGCAGTTGTGCTGGAGGAGGTTGCCAAAATGGCGGCCCGCTGTGAGATGATCAATCCCCGGGTGCAGCCTGCGCCTCAGGAGCTTCAGGATAAGCACTATTACAGAAAACATGGCGTTAATGCTTACTATGGACAGGGGAAATAATACGGGAGAATCAGATGATAAAAGCGGTATTTTTTGATATTGACAACACTCTTTACAGCTATGACAGAGGAAATGAGGCTGGAATGAAAGCCCTGACTGTTTACGGAGAAACGGTTCTTCAGATGGATCGGGAGACATTTGTGAAGGTGTTTCGCCAGGCACAGCAGCTGGTAAAGGAACGGACAGGCGCAGACTGTGCAGCAGTGCATAACCGTCTGATCCGGATGCAGTGTATTTTGGAATTATTGGGAAAGCCGCTTTTTCCCCATGCAACAGTCATGTATCATTTATATTGGGACAGTCTTTTATCTTCTGCCCGTCCTGAAGAGGGGGTTCTGCAGTTGATGCAGCTGCTTAAAACGAAAGGGATCGGAATTGGGATAGGCACGGATATGACGGCGTATATCCAGTATAAAAAACTGGAAGTGCTGGGAGTTTCTTCTTATATTGACTGGATCGTAACCAGCGAGGAGGCTGGAGCGGAAAAACCGGCCGGACGTTTCTTTGATCTGTGCGCGCAAAAGGCAGGAGCAGCCCCGTCTCAGTGCGCTTTTATCGGAGACAGTCTTGAAAAGGACGTAGAGGGTGCTTTAAAGAACGGATTTAAGGGCGTATGGTATCATAAAAATCCTACGGAAGATGAGAAACGATCATATCCGGTGATTGATTCATTCTGCGGATGCATACAGGATGACAGGATATGCCTGGGTAAAGAAATTTTGATTTAAAGGCACAGATGCCGGCGGTAAACGCCATAAATTCAAAACTCACCCTAGACGGAATCAAAATGAAATGATAAGATTAAGTGTAATACTGGTTTATAGCAGAAACAAAAAGACATGACACAAGAGAAAGGAGAACGATCATGGAAATGATCAAGACTAAAACCGCCAATGCCATCCGCGTACTTTCTGCGGACGCCATTGAAAAGGCAAAGTCCGGCCATCCGGGCCTTCCTTTAGGCTGCGCCTCTATTGCCTACGAGCTGTGGGCAGAGCATATGAAACACAATCCGGCTGACCCTGAATGGGTTGACAGAGACCGTTTTGTATTATCAGGAGGCCATGGCTCTATGCTGTTGTACTCTCTGTTCCATCTGTTCGGATACGGAGATCTCTCCATTGATGATATTAAGAACTTCCGTCAGACTGGTTCTCTGACACCGGGACATCCGGAGTACAGACATACCGTAGGCGTAGAAGCAACTACCGGTCCTCTGGGACAGGGTATGGGCATGGCAGTGGGCATGGCTATGGCTGAAGCTCATCTGGCTGCTGTATTTAACAAAGAAGACTGCAAAATCGTAGACCATTATACCTATGTATTGGGCGGAGACGGCTGTATGATGGAGGGACTTTCCTCTGAAGCATTCTCTCTGGCAGGTACTCTGGGACTTGGAAAGCTGATCGTAATCTATGATTCCAACAATATTTCCATTGAGGGAAATACAGACATTGCGTTCAGGGAAGATGTGGCAAAGCGTATGGAAGCATATGGCTTCGGCGTATTTAAGGTAGAGGATGGAAATGACTTTGACGCCATCGGTGCAGCCATTGAGGCAGCCAAGGCAGATACAGACAGACCGTCAATAATCATTGTTCATACCGAGATCGGCTATGGCTGTCCTGCAAAGCAGGGCAAGGCTTCTGCCCACGGCGAGCCTCTGGGCGGAGACAATGTGCTTGCATTAAAGGAGAACATTGGCTGGGAGAGCATGGAGCCCTTCTTTGTTCCTCAGGACGTATACGATCACATGGAAACAGTAAAAGAGCGTCTGAAAACTCCGGAAGAAGAGTGGAAGGCACGTTTTGCCCTGTACTGCGAGAAATATCCTGAAATGAAGGAACTTTGGGATCAGTACCATGACGGAAATCTGGCAGAAAAGCTTTACGATCAGGAAGAGTTCTGGGCCTTTGAGGATAAACCTCAGGCAACCAGAAACGTTTCCGGAGAGCTGTTAAACCGCATCAATCAGGCAGTTCCAAACCTGTTCGGCGGTTCTGCTGACCTGGCTCCCTCCAATAAAACTGCTTTAAAAGGTGCGGGAGATTTCTCCAAAGAGGATTACAGCGGCAAGAACCTGCATTTCGGCGTAAGAGAGCAGGCTATGGCAGCTATCGGAAACGGTCTGGCCCTTCATGGCGGAGTGATTCCATATGTGGCTACCTTCTTCGTATTCAGCGATTACATGAAGCCTGTGGCAAGACTGTCTTCTCTGATGAAGGTGCCTATGACATACGTTCTGACTCATGACAGTATCGGCGTAGGCGAAGACGGCCCGACACATGAGCCTATTGAGCAGCTGGCTATGCTGCGTTCCATGCCGAACTTCCATGTATTCCGTCCGGCAGATGGCAGAGAGACAGCAGCAGCCTGGTATGCGGCAGTTACCTCTAAGGAAACTCCTACCGCTCTGGTACTGACGAGACAGAATCTTCCTCAGCTGGAAGGAACTGGAAAGGACGCCTTAAAGGGGGCGTACGTTCTGGCAGATTCCGTGAAGGAGACACCAGATGCCATTATCATTGCAACCGGTTCTGAGGTAAGCCTTGCAGTCGAAGCAAAGAAGCTTCTGGCGGCTGACGGCATGGACGTAAGGGTTGTTTCCATGCCATGTATGGATGTATTTGAAGAGCAGACTGCAGAGTACAAAGAGTCCGTACTTCCAAAGGCTGTGAGAAAGAGAGTGGCCGTAGAGGCGCTGTCCGACTTTGGCTGGGGAAAATATGTAGGACTGGACGGAGCAACCGTCTGCATGGAAGGCTTCGGTGCTTCCGGCCCTGCAAATGAACTGTTTGAGAAATTCGGCTTTACCGCTGCTCATGTGGCAGAGGTGGTTAAGAGCCTGTAATTGAAGCAATATGAAAATCAGTCCTGCGCTTCCGTTTTCCGGGAGCTGTGGGGCTGATTTTTGTTGTGGAAGCGGGGAAAATAGCTGCCGGTACCCTTGTATTTTGCGTCCCTCATTTATAAGAACTACATATATATCAGAAATTACCTTGAGGGATTGGTTGCCAACGGATATAGCGCCAATGATATCCTGCTTGCTTTGGATAAAAGAAACGTAAGTCCAATGGGGAGCAAATCGACAGTAAAAATATTAAGAAACACAAGAATGATGTGTTCCGCCTCGCTCAGTTAATTACTGCCGATACACGGCAAATCATCACTGCTGAAATTGCCGATGACATGAGAAAATTTTTATTCGAAATAGAAAACGAAGATATAGATTTAAAGTCAATCGGTATAAGAAACGCCAATAAAGCCGGAATAATAGAAGTCTTATATCATTGTTACGGCTTGAAAAAATAATTCAAAAATTCAGGCACAGATATAGGGATAATTTCCTCGTAGGTTTATGAAGTTGCGTTTGACGGGTGGTTATGATTATGGAAGCGGGGACGGAACGGCAGAGTCATACTGCTTTGATGACTGGGGTTATCTCTATGTCAATACGGTTACGCCGGACGGCTATCAGGTAAATGAGTCGGGCGCATGGGTACAGGATGGGGAGGTATATGATTACGGAAACCACCTGGGAAGCTATGGCATGCCCAGACTTCACAGGCTGGAGATCAGCCGGCAGTCGAACGGATGTCTTCAGGTTTTGGGGTATATAGTAGGAAAAGATGATAAATGGGTTAGGTATAAAATATGGGATTATACGCTTTATCCGACAGAGGATGGAATCTATAAATCTCTGCCGGGAGAAGATTATTTTAAAAATCCATATGAGACGTATTTTATTGCAGAAGGGGATCAGCTGATGACTCTTTCCAGATATGTAGAGGATGTGGTAGTATATACGCTGTATAAAAAGGTACAGTAGAAATGATCCTGCAAACGAAAACCGGGCGCCTTTGGGCGCCCGATCCTGTATCATCCGGTCAATGATCGGATTAAGCGTTTAATACGCTCTTTAAGTACTCTGCGATCTCAGGTACCTGGCAGTTTGCAAAGAAATACTCCTGGAATTTCTCTCCACTGATGGCGGTCTTTAAGAAATCCTGATCGATATTCTTTAAGATGGTCATCATATCGGTATGGGTGATCTTCTTCACCTCATCCAGGATCTTCTTGTTGCGCTGCTCAGGAATTACGCGCTCCTTTGGATAGCCGCCGCCGCTCTCGCAGCCGAAAAGCTTCTCAAATACATACTGTAAGTGCAGCTCGGCGCCCCAGCCAAAGCCCTTGGCAAATGGCATTGCAATGGCGTTTCCGTCATTGATCTGAGCAAACATATAAGCATCCTCTACATCTACGATATGACCGCAGAGTACGCCGGGAAAAGAGTTGCAGGCTAACATAGCGCCTTCTCCTGTGCCACAGCCGGTAACGACATAATCTGCAGCCTTAGAGTTTAACAGGATAGCAGACAGCAGTCCGCACATAACGTAGGTCAGCTGTGTTTCATCCTCAGCGGTATACATACCGTAGTTGAAAACTTCATGGCCCATAGGCTCTACAATCTTTTTTAAGTTCTCGCAGATCATGGAATTCTTTGCAGCCTGGCTGTTCTCGTTGATCAGTGCAATTTTCATAGTGCTTTCTCCTTTATACATATAGTGATAAGCCGGAAGGAGCAAAATCGTCCCCTGCGGCATATACATTATCATACTACAGACCGGAAACACAGGCAAGTTTTATTCTTCGATCACCTGTATCTCCAGATAGTCAAAATCTACCGATTCAATAAAATGATCCCGGCCAAAGCGGGTTTTTGCATGTAGCTTAAAATCTTTTATATTGGAATCCAGCCAGATCGGCTTTTCCAGGTCAAATTCATAGCAGATCTCATCCAGACAGTCAAATACCATCTGGGTCCGTGACTGGGAGTAGTCGCTCCGGCAGGCAGTTATATCCTTTAGCAGATGGTTGTCCTTTATGAGCTTGCCCCACATTCTGAACATAAAAATCCCCCTTTCTCATACATGGTATGCTTCAGTATAACACGGCAAAATGCAGAACCTCAAGACTTATATTTCTGAAAAATCCTGCTGTGCCTCCGCCAGGATATCTTTGGAATATCCGTCTTTTGTATATGTATCAAAATCACAGGCTGTCCGTCTGGTAATGAGAGACGCCGTCTCTTCCCCCAGAATATCAGAGATACAGGTATGGAAGCTGTTTACCAGGTGGCCGCAGTGATACAGAAAATCCTTCGTATATTGTCCGGCCAGTTCTTTTTTCACAGCTGCGATCCTCTGACGGCTTTTGGGAGTCTGACAGTAGCCTACATAGGAAAAAGTGCAGCAGCTGTCGCCAAGTCCCAGGGCCGACCGGGTGATCATTGCCAGATCGGGATGAAAGCCCTGGATCAGATGGAGATCTACATATCTGCAGTACAGTGCGCCGTAGCGTTCCAGACCATATCTGGCCCAGCTTTCCTGCCACATGCAGCGGTGGCAGCAGAGCGTATAAACAGGGGACTCGCTGCCAATACTGTAGTCCTCAGGACTTGAGGGGATTTGGAGTTCGCCATAGGATAAAAATGTCTCATGATCAAGCCTGCGTCCGTCTCGGACGGCCCGTTTTCGCATCCGCTGTCCCCTCTCATGGGCATAGCGCATGATCGCATTTGCAAAAATATCCAGTCCGTATTCTCTCAAATGTTCCTCCAGTGTTTTGCCATATAATCCGATCAGAAGTCCGTGATGAGTTACGGTATATGTACTGCGCTCCATAGAATTTAGCAGTTCCTTTCTGTGACAGTTATTTTTGTAAGGCTATTATACCACAAAACAGATATGGAAAAGCAGACCATCTCTTGCCCAGCGGCCTGTTTTGTAGTAAGCTATGGATATACAAAAGACGCGCGGTTTTGGTATGATTTCAGGATGCGCGGGACTCATAAGGAGGACAAAATTGTGGCACAGGCCATTACAGATTATGTAAAATTCCTGGCAGATGCCAGAGATGCGATATACCGCGTGAACTGCGACAGCCGTACAGCCAGACAGCTGGAAGCAGAGGAGAGCCAGAAGGAAAAGGAGCTGGCTTCTTTGAAAAAAGAGGTGGCGGATACCATTTCCCGCACCGTAAAGGCACGCAGAGATGAGATTGAATCCGGTTATGACAGAGAAATTGCAAAGGGGCAGGACAGGCTGAAAAAAGCCAGAGCTAAACGGGAAAAGGCAAAAGATAAAGGCGTGAAAGAACGGATTGCCGAGGAAACCAGCCAGTTAAGAGACCACAACAGAGATTTGAAGATACAGTTAAAGACCATGTTTAAAAAGGATCGTGTTCCGGCCTTTGTAAATACGACCTTCTTTTATGCCCTTTATTATCCCAGGGGAATGAAGGAATTTGGAATAGGTTTTTTAACCTTCCTTATCTGCTTTCTGGCATTCCCCTGCGGCATCTATTTTTTGATTCCTGAACGAAAATGGTGGTATCTGGCTGCAGTTTATGTAGCAGATGTATTTTTATTTGGAGGGCTTTATCTGATGGTGGGAAACCGTATTCGGACTCATTATCAGGATGTTTTAAAGAAGGGGAGGGAGATCCGCAATCTTCTCAGGGACAATCATAAAAAGATCCATGTGATTACCCGTACCATTCAGAAGGACGGAAATGAAGCTCTCTATGACCTGGAAAAATATGATGACGAGATTGCCTGCGCCAGCCAGGAGCTTTCTGAAATTGCAGAGCGGAAAAAGGATGCTGTGAGCAATTTTGAAAATGTGACAAGAACCATTATTTCAGATGAGATCGAGGGAAGCCGCAGAGAAGAAATGCTGGCTCTGGAAGAGGAGATTAAGGAGCTTTCCGCCCAGCTTCACAGCCTGGAGGACAGTATCCGGGATCAGAACATCCATATCACAGATACATTTGGCCCTTATCTTGGAAATGAATTTTTAGAACCCGACCGCTTAAGCGAGCTTTCAAAGCTGATCCAGTCAGGCTCCGCGGCCAATATTACAGAGGCTATTACCCTGTATAAGGCTGGAAGCCAGAAAAAGGCGGATGGACAGTAGAAGAACGATAGATATTTTTAAACGGAAAAGGCCCCATACCGGTGCATCCTTTCTGGTGTATTTCAGAGAAGAGATGCAGGTATGGGGCTTTGGATTTGTTTACAAAGTCAGATAGTGAAAATCCACCTGATTCGCTGTGAGCAGCTGGGCCTCTCTCTGGTGGCAGGTAAAGAGAATGATCTGTCCCTTAAAGGTCTTTGAGAGCCATTTTAAGGCAGTTTTCAGCCGTTCATCGTCATATAGAGCAAAGCTGTCGTCAAAGATTAAGGGCATCTGTTCTCCTTCCGTCTGAACCAGCTTTGCGGCGGCAAGGCGGACTGCCAGATAAATCTGATCCATGGTTCCGCTGCTGACCTGCTCCACAGGAACAAGATGAGAGGGGGTGTTCATAAAGATATTTAAGTCCTGATCGATACTCATACTGGTGTAGATACCGCCTGTGATACCCGCTATAAGCTCAGAAGCAGTTTTATTTAAGTAGAGACCGAAGGAATCCCGGATGGTAGAGGAAAGCCGGTTTAAAGTATCCTGGGCCAGATCCAGGGCATCCAGCTCCTCCTGAATCCTCTCATTTTCCGTGAGAGCGTGCTTCAGGCCTTCCGCTTCACTGCGGCAGGTACTGAGCCGTTCCAGTTTTTGTTCTAATTCCCACTGAAGGCGCTGACCGGTTTCGATTTCCTTTGAAAGCTCTGCTTCACGGGACTGGAGCTGTTCGGCTTCATCTGTGAGCCGCTTCAGGGCGTTCTCCGACTGATATACAGCCCGCTCCAGGCGAAGGAGCTCCGATATGCGCTGTTCTAACCGGCGGATGGATTCATCGGAGATAGAGGAATCGCCCAGATGATCCCTGAGAATCCCGGATAAAAAATCCGTTACAGAGGACAGCTCTCGTTTTAGGCGCCGTCTGCTCCATAGCTGCATCAGGGCAGCTGCCAGGAAGACAGCGCCTCCAAGGCCGCAGAGACCGGTGAGAAATGTAAAAAAGGCAGGAGAGGTTCCAGCGTGTTCAGGCCCGAACCGGGTAAGAAGCCCCCGGATCATATCTGGTTTTTTGATGCAGGATCCCATTCCCAGAGCCAGGATGCCTGCCGCCAGAAAACAGAGGGCTGTGGCTGCCGTCTGAACGCGTCCGCCGGATGCCGCCGTTTTTTCTCTGTATTCCTTATAGGCTTCCTGTGTCTGGCGAAGCTGGTTTTGAATGGAGGCCTCATCTGTAAAATGGCTTCCAATAAGGATCTGCCGTCCTCTGGCAGTTTTTTCAAGAAGAGACTCTTTTTCTGTCCGGTGGGTTTCAAGCTCTTCCTTTATCTGCGTCAGATCAGCCTGACAGGATGCAAGACGGTTTTGATAGCGGGGATCGGAAATTTCGTGTTCAATGGTGCGTACTTCGCTCAGAAGCGCTGTGTATCTCTTTGCGGCCTCAGGTACCAGCTTTGCAGCCATTTCCCGCCTCTGGGATTTTAGAAGAGCGCTGGCTTTGGTGATATTTAAAGCAATACTGCCGGAGGTATTGAGATTGGCAATGTAATTTCGCAGCTCCGATACCATCCCCCCGTCTGTGGCGCTTTTTAACTGTCCGATGCTGATGGTGTTGCTGTAGGCGGTTTCTGAAAGGCCGCACCGCAGGCGTTCCCACAGAGCCGCTGTGGGCGTTTCCTCACAGCCCTTTGTTTCATTGATGATCGTAAGGCTTTTATTCCCTTTTTGAAATCTGCGTTCAATCCGGAAGATTTCTCCCTGGCTTTCCAGACGGAGCCATCCCTGATAAGCCCCTGTACCGGACCATGGTTCAAAGCGGGAATAGGTATCATTTTTGGAAGCACGTCCCCGCTGACGTTCAATTCCAAAGAGCATTCCGCGGATAAAGGTATGAAGGGTGGATTTTCCGGCTTCATTTTTTCCATAGAGCACATTTAAGCCGTCTTCAAAGGAAAGATCCAGGTCATTCAGTTTTCCAAAGCCGTCAATATGAAGACTGAGTATTTTCATGGGTCTAGCTCCTTTCGTCCGTGGTGTGAAGCAGGGCATTTACGCCATAATAAAGGGCCTTTTTTTCTACAGGTGACATATCCTCTTTTTGGAGTGCCTGGATAAAAAAGCCGATCATATCGCTGGAATGTTCTGCAAAAAGTGCTGGAAAGTCATAGAGCGGTTCGGATTCGTCGATGATTTCACCGATTCGGAATCGTGCAGAGAGGGAGGATAGATCAAAGGTAATATCCGGATCCCTCATTCCTTTTAAACGGAAGCGGTAAATATGCTCCCGGCCCCGTTTGTCGATTTCGTTGATGATCCGGTCGGTCAGACCTCCGTTTGTCGTTTCCGTCGTGACGGTCACAGCCAGAGGGATGCAGCGCAGGCTGGCGGCAGGGATAAAGTCCAGACGGGTCAGCCGCCGGGTAACGGGGTGGATTTCTCCTTCAAAATATCCGTGGGTTCCTGTCTCTGTCAGATCCAGGGGTTCAGGGGAACCGCAGTAGGCCATTTTATCCTCGGCAATGACCTGCGCTTTGTGGATATGTCCCAGTGCAATGTAAGAAAATGGGGATAAGCTCAGGGTGTTGAAATTCATAGGAACATGGGCCGGGTCTCCGCCGTGGGCTAAAAGGATCTGGATCCGGTTGTTTAAGGGAACCTGGATATCCTCTAAGAGAGGCTCGCGTATTTCAGTGGTATGGTAGCTGAAGCCATAGACCTCTGTGTTAATGTCATCAAAGTAAACAGAACTTAAAGCGGGATCAGCAAGAAAGGTTACATTAGGGCTCCAGGAAAAACTCAGGATACTGGAATTTTCCCGGATCTTGTCGTGGTTTCCTGCAATCATCACGACCCTGACATGGGGGATTGTGGAAAAGAGATAATTGACTTCTTTGATATCCCGCATCAGAGGCTGGCGGTGAAAAAGATCGCCGCTGATAAACAGGCAGTCGGCTTTCACTGCGCCTGCATGATCGATAATGGCTTTAAACGTATCCCGGATGGCTTGTGCCCGTTCTTTTCCCCAGGGTTTATCTGCATCCGGGGTCATGCCCCAATGTACATCGCCTGTATGGATGAATTTCATAATACCTCCCCCTCGTCCGGAAGCAGAGGATGCTTCCAACGCTTCCATAAACATCAGGGCCTGTTATCGCAACAGGCCCTGGTTTGATATAGATGCTGCCTGCAGCCGAAACGCAGTCCGGACTGCAGATCATGGATAAAATTACAGCTCGCAGTTATTTACAGTTCTTGGGAACGGAATGACGTCGCGGATGTTGGACATACCGGTCAAGTACATCACGCAGCGCTCAAAGCCCAGACCAAAACCGGCATGACGGGCAGAACCGTATTTGCGCAGATCCAGATAGAAGCCATAATCCTCTTTCTTAAGGCCAAGCTCCTCCATTCTGGCAACCAGTTTATCGTAGTCGTCCTCTCTCTGGCTGCCGCCGATGATCTCGCCGATACCGGGAACCAGACAGTCTACAGCCGCTACAGTTTTGTTGTCGGGATTCATCTTCATATAGAAGGCTTTGATTTCCTTTGGATAGTCTGTAACAAATACAGGCTTCTTGAAAATCTGCTCTGTCAGGAAGCGCTCATGCTCGGTCTGAAGATCGCAGCCCCAGGATACCTTGTAATCGAACTGGTCATTATGCTCCTCTAACAGTTTGACTGCCTCTGTATAAGTGATGCGGCCAAACTCGGAGTTCAGTACATTGTTTAAGCGGTCTAACAGGCCCTTGTCCACGAACTGGTTGAAGAAGTTCATCTCCTCCGGTGCGTGCTCCATTACAAAGCGGATAATGTATTTTAACATACCCTCAGCCAGATTCATATTGTCTTCCAGATCAGCGAAAGCAATCTCAGGCTCAACCATCCAGAACTCAGCCGCATGGCGGGTAGTGTTGGAATTTTCCGCACGGAAAGTAGGTCCGAAGGTATAGATATTGCGGAAGGCCATGGCGTAGGTTTCGCCGTTTAACTGTCCGCTTACGGTCAGGTTGGTTGGCTTTCCGAAGAAATCCTGCTTGAAGTCTACCTTGCCGTCTTCTGTCTTTGGAATATTGTTTAAGTCCATGGTAGTTACCTGGAACATCTCTCCTGCGCCCTCGCAGTCGCTTCCTGTGATCAGAGGGGTGTGTACATAGACAAAATCACGCTCCTGGAAATACTGATGGATGGCATAGGCAATCAGGGAACGTACGCGGAATACAGCCTGGAAGGTGTTTGTTCTGGGACGCAGATGGGAAATGGTGCGCAGGTACTCAAAGGAGTGGCGTTTCTTCTGCAGCGGGTAATCCGGTGCGGAGGCTCCCTCTACCGTAACTTCTGTGGCCTGGATCTCAAAGGGCTGCTTTGCCTGAGGCGTAGCCACCAGAGTACCCTTTACAATGACAGCTGTTCCTACACTCAGCCTGGATACCTGCTGAAAGTTCTCCAGCGTGTCGTGATAAACGGCCTGCAGAGGCTCAAAATAGGTTCCATCGCTGATGACGATGAAGCCGAAGGACTTGGAATCTCTCAGGCTGCGAACCCAGCCGCCGATGGTTATTTCCTGATCCATATACTGATCCGGATGCTTGTATAATTCTCTTACTGTAATCAGATCCATAATAATGGTAACTTCCTTTCTTTTTCCATTGATTTCGATAAAAAAATATGTCTTAAAAACTGCATATCGTGATTATATGATATTTCTCTCAATGTTTCAAGGCCTTCCCAGCCGGAGTTTCCGCATTTTTCTGCAAGTTTAAGGCGCTGAAGGAAGAGACTGCCCTGGTTTGCATGTTAGATCCGGATAAAGGATATATAGTATTTAAAACTGTACCATAATACAAGATATGGATAAATTAGAAGAACTATGGAATTTTTAAACGAAAAATGTCGGAAAACTGCGCAAAAAACACAAAATAAAATTAAATATTTATATACGGAAACTAAAATTTGTGTTATAATTATACTTACAAAAATTATAACAGCAAGAGGTGATAACGTGATTAAGAAAGAAATGATTGCCATGCTTTTAGCTGGCGGACAGGGAAGCCGCCTTGGCGTTCTGACAAAGAAAGTAGCCAAGCCGGCGGTATCTTTTGGGGGGAAGTACCGTATCATTGATTTTCCGCTGAGCAACTGTATCAACTCCGGTATTGACACAGTGGGAGTTCTGACACAGTATCAGCCATTACGTTTAAATACCCATATCGGAATCGGTATTCCGTGGGATCTGGACAGGAACGTAGGCGGCGTGACGATCTTACCTCCATATGAAAGGAGCAAAGGCAGCGACTGGTATACCGGTACAGCCAATGCGATTTACCAGAATCTGGAATATATGGAAGCGTATAATCCTGAGTACGTGCTCATCCTTTCCGGTGATCACATTTATAAGATGGATTATGAGGTTATGCTGGATTATCACAAAGCGAATAATGCGGATGTCACCATTGCTGCCATGCCTGTGCCTATTGAGGAGGCCAGCCGATTTGGTATTCTGATTACGGACGAGGCCAACCGGATCACAGAGTTTGAGGAAAAGCCCGCTGTTCCCAGAAGCAACCTTGCTTCTATGGGTATTTATATTTTCAGCTGGCCCGTATTAAGGGACGCTTTAATCCACTTAAAGGACGAACCCGGATGTGACTTCGGAAAGCACATTATTCCGTACTGTCACGGAAAGGGAGACCGCATTTTTGCATATGAATACAACGGCTACTGGAAGGACGTAGGTACTCTGGGATCTTACTGGGAGGCCAATATGGAGCTGATCGACATTATTCCTGAGTTTAATCTTTATGAGGAATACTGGAAGATCTATACCAAGAGTGATGTAATCCCTCCTCAGTACATAGCAGATGATGCAGAAATCGAACGCAGTATCATAGGCGAGGGAACAGAGGTTTACGGCAAGGTGATCAATTCTGTTATAGGTTCGGGAGTTACCATTGAGAAAGGAGCCGTAGTTCGAGATTCCATCGTGATGCAGGGCACTCATATCGGAGCCTGCACAGTGGTGGACAAGGCCATTATCGCTGAAAATGTAACGATCGGGGCAAATGCCGAGGTAGGCTTTGGAGATTATGCACCCAGCACCTATGATCCCAAGGTATATCAGTTTGAACTGGCTACCATCGGAGAGAATTCAGTGATTCCTGACGGCGTGAAGATTGGAAGAAATACAGCCATTGCGGGCGAGACGGCAATCGACGACTATCCTGACGGTATACTGGCAGGCGGAAATTACATTATAAAGGCAGGTGGCGTGAAATGAGAGCAATCGGTATTGTTTTAGCAGGTGGAAACAGCAAGAGAATGCGGGAATTGTCCAACAAGAGAGCCGTAGCCGCTATGCCGGTTGCAGGAAGCTACCGCAGCATTGACTTTGCATTGAGCAATATGACCAATTCCCATATCCAGAATGTGGCTGTATTTACACAGTACAATTCCAGATCCTTAAATCTTCATTTAAGCTCGTCCAAGTGGTGGGATTTCGGACGTAAGCAGGGCGGACTGTTTCTGTTTACTCCATCCATTACTCCGGAGAACGGCGACTGGTACCGCGGAACCGCAGACGCCCTGTATCAGAACCTTACATTCTTAAAGAACAGCCATGAGCCCTATGTAGTGATCGCCTCCGGCGACGGCGTGTACAAGCTGGACTATAACAAGGTTCTGGAATACCATATCGAGAAAAAGGCAGATATCACCGTTGTATGCAAGGATATGGAAGAAGGTATGGACGTCACCCGTTTCGGCTGCGTGAAGCTGGCTGCAGACGGACGGATCGTGGACTTTGAGGAAAAGCCCATGGCTTCAGACGCCACTACGATTTCCTGCGGTATCTATGTAATCCGCAGAAGACAGCTGATCGAGCTTCTGGAGCGCTGTGCAGCAGAGGACCGCTATGATCTGGTAAATGATATTCTGGTGCGCTATAAGAACTTAAAGCGCATCTATGCATACAAGATGGACAGCTATTGGAGCAACATTGCTACCGTAGATTCCTACTATAAGACAAACATGGATTTCCTGAAGCCGGAAGTGAGAAATTACTTCTTCAGAGAATATCCGGATGTCTATACCAAGATTGACGATCTTCCTCCGGCAAAGTACAACCCGGGCGCTGTGGTGAGAAACAGCCTTGTTTCCAGCGGCTGTATCTTAAACGGCACGGTAGAAAATTCGATCCTGTTTAAAAAGGCTTATATCGGAAATAACTGTGTGATCAAAAACTCCATCATTTTAAATGATGTATATATCGGAGATAACACGGTGATTGAAAACTGCATCGTTGAAAGCCGTGATACCATCCGGGCCAACACCACACATATCGGAACGCCGGATAATATCAAGATCGTGGTAGAGAAGAACGAGAGATATACATTATAATTTACGCGCAGTCATCTTCCTGCTGTGCGTGGAAGATGCAGCAAGGGGGCTGACGGAGAGGACGGAAGGGGATTAGCATGCAGGTTACGGATGTAAGAGTCAGACGGGTAGAAAAAGAAGGTAAAATGAAAGCGATCGTATCTATTACCATGGATAATGAATTTGTGATCCATGATATTAAGGTGATCGAGGGAGAAAAAGGGCTGTTTATCGCGATGCCCAGCCGCCGTTCTGCAGACGGCGAGTACCGCGATATCGCTCATCCCATCAATTCCGGCACCAGAGAAATGATTCAGAATACTATTCTGGAGAAATATGAGATGACGCTGCTGGAGAATGGGGGAGCAGAGGCTGAATAACCGGATAATATTAAGAACCGGACAGAAGGATTGAATTCTTTCTGCTCGGTTTTTTTGTGTGGTGCGCCTGGCGGCGCACGTCGCCAGCCATGATTAAAAGAGGGATTTTGGTGTACTTTTTGCCGAGTACTGCTGGAAGAAAGCCGGATGGAACTGGAAATGATTTTGGGGTATACTACGCATAACAAACAGACAGTGAGTATAAAAATCAGGAATGTACGAAGGCAGAAGGGAGGAATACCGGATGCAGATGGATGGACGCCTGAACCGGCTTTTGTCAGTGCTTTCAGAAGATTTATATATAAATATGGAAACCGTGTCCGACCAGATGGAAGTCAGCGAGAGAACGGCCCGGACACTGGTCAGTCAGCTGGATGAACTTCTTTGCCGGAACGGAGCTGCCATAGAGCGCCGCAGAGGTCTTGGACTCAGGCTTTGCGTAAAGGAACCGGAGCGCTATCAGGAGTTTATAAAGGGAAGAACCTCAGCCCTGCTTCCGGAGACCGGAAAAGAGAGGATAGAATTTATTCTGGCCCGATTATTTGCCGCTGCTTCCGGAGTGAAGGCGGAGGAGCTCTGCGAACGGCTCTATATATCCAGAAAAACGTTGTCCCTTGATTTAAAAGGAGTCGAGCAGTATTTAAATAAGCATCATCTGGCTCTTGAAAGAAAACCCTATTACGGTCTTAAAATCCAGGGGGATGAATTTTCCATACGGCTTTGTATGAGCGCGGCATTTTATGAGTTCAACGATCAGTGGTTTAAGGAAATTTATCATACATTTTGGGATGGGGAACAGATCCGCAATGAGATTCTAAGCAGTGTAAAACAATGTGGGGAAACCATCTATGAAATGGATATCCCTAATATTGTCCTGCAGGTGCAGATCGCTCTGTACCGCTGGGGACGGGGCTGTGTGATTCCGTTGGAGGAGATGAAGCACAGCGACCTGCTTCATGAAGGCGATATCCGTGCCGCAAGGCTTTGTGCGGAAGGACTGAAAGAGGCTTTTGGAATCTGTCTTCCGGTTCCTGAGATTAAATACATGGCGATTCAGCTTCTGGGAAAGAAAAAGATTTTGGCCGGAGACAGAAGCAGCGTTTTTATTGATATGGAGATCAATCAGCTGGTGAACCGGATGCTTGAAAGCGTCAAGCAGACATATAATCTGGATCTGGCATCGGATTTTGATTTAAATACATCCCTGAGACTTCACATGGTATCGCTGCGGATCCGCCTGCAGTACCGGCTGAAAATGGACAACCCCATTTTAAAGGAGATTAAAGAGGTATACAGCTTTCCCTATGCAGTGGCGGCCCATGCGTCTACGGTTTTGTCGGAGTATTTCCACACCATAGTCCCTGAGGCAGAGATTGGATACCTGGCCCTGTGTTTTGCCCTTTCGTTAAAACGACAGGACAGACAGAGGTACAAGAGGAATATCCTTCTTGTGTGCGCCTCCGGTTCCGGTAGTGCTAAGCTTTTTGAATATCGGTTTCGGGAAATGTTCGGAGATTATCTGGACCGGGTAGAAGCCTGTGATATCGGATCTCTGGCATCCTGGGATTTTTCTAATATAGATTATGTATTTTCTACGGTTCCCGTAAAAACAGCCATTCCGGTTCCAGTGTGTCAGGTACAGTATTTTTTTGACAGGCACAATGCGGGAGAGGTGGAACGGCTGCTGAAAAGCAGCAGGAAAGGCGGAATCCGATCGTATTTTGACCGGTCGCTTTTTTTTACCAATATAAAGGGAAACAGCAGAGAGGAGATACTCCATGAGCTGTGCGGGTGCATCCGCAGAGTGCGGGAACTTCCGCCGGATTTTGAGGATTCCGTACGAAAGAGAGAAAATCTGATGCAGACAGACTTCTGTCCTCAGATTGCAATTCCTCATCCCTATCAGCCGGTGACGAAGGATACTTTTGTCTGCGTGGCGCTTTTGGAAAAGCCGGTGCTCTGGCATATTTATGAGGTACAGGTGGTATTTCTTTTATCCGTTTCGGTTAATAAGGAAAACCTGGAGGAATTTTACCGGATTGCCCCCAGTTTTATGATGGACGAGGGCTGTATGAACCATCTTCTGGAAACCCGGAGTTATGATACCCTGATGGATATTATTGACTGGGCGGAGAGAGATGAGCTTCAGAACCGGTAGTATATAAAACACATTAACCAAACTAAGGAGGTAACAATTATGGGTACGATCAGAGTGTTATTATGCTGCGGAGCTGGATTCTCCAGCGGATTCCTGGCACAGAAGGCAAGACAGGCAGCAAAGAAGAAAAAGCTGGACATGACTGTGGAAGCCAGAAGTGAGAGTGTGGTAAGCGAGTACATGGACAAGATGGATGTACTGTTAGTTGGTCCCCACTATGCAAGCGCTGTTCCGAAGCTGACAGAGGAGTGCGCACCCCATGGAATCCAGGTAGAGCTGATACCGGCAGAGATTTATTCTTCTCTGGACGGAGCCGCACTGGTTGAGCTGGCAGAGAAGGTAGCTGCAAGAAAGGATGGATAAGTACAGATGAATGGTTTAATGACATGGCTTTCGGACGTATTTGCTCCTAAGGCCCGGCAGGTTTTTGCAAATCCATGGATCGATACCGTGGCAAGTACCATGAAGAAGGTTCTTCCGATCATTTTGACCGGTTCCTTGATCTTCTTCTACAACGTATTCCGTTCCTATATCCCGGCGCTTCCTGATTTAAGTCCCATTGCGAATTTCTCCTTTGGACTGCTGGCAATCTTCGTAGCTTTCTTTGTTACCCATGAGGCCATGATCAAGCTGGGACATGGACAGTATCAGATTAATGCATCGCTGATCTCCATTGCAGCGTACCTGCTGCTTTGCCGTCCTCAGGTAGTAGACGGAATCTTCCAGATTGATAACGGCCGTATCGGCGCTGCCGGTATCATGATGGGTATCGTAGTAGGTCTTTTCGTTGCCATTGTATTCCACATCTATGCAAACCTTCATGTACTGGAAAACAATGATACGCTTCCGGACTTTGTAAGCGACTGGATCAACAATATCATTCCCATTACCATTACTCTGGGACTGGCGATGATCTTTGCAAACGTATTAAAGCTGGATCTTTACAATATTCTGGTAAGCTTCTTTATGCCTCTTCAGAAGGGCGCTCAGACACTTCCCGGCTTTATCCTGATCTGCTTTGTACCGGTTATTTTCTACTCAATGGGTATTTCCAGCTGGGTATTCAATGCAGTTACCACTCCTATCTTTATGGTGGCGATCGCAGAGAATATCGAGGCTGTGGCAAACGGCGGCGTTCCTATGAATATCGCTACCAGCGAGGCCGTATTTACAGCTGCTTTGATCACCATGGGCGGCCGCGGCGGCACACTTCCTTTAAACGTGCTGATGCTGGGTTCCAAGAGCAAGAAGCTTAAAACCATGGGTAAGATCTGTATCGGACCTTCTTTGTTCAATATCAACGAACCGTTAATGTTCGGCGCACCGGTTGTATTTAACCCTCTGTTAATGCTTCCGATCCTGATCAATAGTATCGTTGGTCCTACAGTTGTATGGCTGACCATGCACTATGGCCTGTTAAATATTCCTTCCAAGATGGTTCAGGTAGGACAGATCCCGGCTCCGTTTTCCAGTGTGATGATTACGGGAGACTGGAGAGCCGTTCCGGTGTATATCGTACTGTTTATCCTGTATCTGCTGACCTGGTATCCATTCTACAAAGTATATGAGAGACAGTGCGTAGAGGAAGAAACACAGGCTGCATGCTGATGCAGAGCACTTAAAACATATGGCGGCGTTCCCTGGTTTTGGGGGCGCTGCTTTTCAGAAAGGAGAGAAATAAAAGTGGGAGAAATGATGTTTAAGGATGATGATAAGGTCGTTCAGGTTGCCATGCAGATCGTAATTTCTGCAGGTGATGCCAGAAATGCAGCCGGAAAGGCATTAGATTGTGTAGCAGCATTTGATTTTGCAGGAGCAAAGGAGCATATGGAGGAGGCAAATAACCATATTTGTGCAGCTCACAATGCTCAGACAGAGATGATCCAGTCTGAGATCGCGGGAACAGAAACCATTCAGCCAAGCCTGCTGTTTAACCATGCACAGGATACGCTGATGACCGTTATGTCAGAGATCCACCTGTCAGAGAAAATGATCCAGGTATTTGAAAGTTTCTACAATAAAATGAATGCATAAAGGAGGAACTATGAGCGCAGATATCAGAAAGACGATGCCGGAAGGCTTTTTATGGGGAGCTTCTACAAGTGCTTATCAGGTAGAGGGAGCAGCAGAAGAGGACGGAAAGAAGCTGTCCCAGATGGACATTTTAAACCGCGGAACCGGCTTTGCAGATGCAAGCGTAGCCAGTGATCACTATCACCGCTATAAAGAAGACATCGCGCTGATGAAGGAATGCGGCTTTACTGCATACCGTTTTTCCTTTTCCTGGTCAAGAATTTTCCCGGACGGCGTTGGAGAAGTAAACCCAAAGGGCCTGGAGTTTTATGACAACCTGGTAAATGAGCTGGTAGCAAATGGAATTAAGCCGATCCCTACCATTTACCACTACGATATGCCAATGGCTCTTGTAGACAAATATGACGGCTGGATAAGCCGCCAGAGCGTGGATGATTTTGTGGCTTACGGAGAGTTCCTGATCCGCAGATACGGCGACAGGATCAAAGACTGGCTGATTATCAATGAGCAGAGTATTATTGTGGAATTCTGGAAAAAGAAGAATTATGTGCCTGAGAAATACCATGGGGATCCTCAGGTGAAATTCCAGATCAACCACCATATGAATCTGGGACAGGCAAAGATCAGCAAGCTGATCCATGAGCTGGTAGAAGGCGGACGTTCCGGTGCAGCCATCGGATATTCTCCGGTATACGGACTGGATTCCACTCCGAAAAATATGCTGGCTATGTTAAATGCAGAGGATTTAAAGAACCACTTCTTCCTGGATATTTATTTTAAGGGCAAATATCCCGTAGGTGCATTCCGCTATCTGGAAGAGCATGGAATGGCTCCTGTGATCGAAGAGGGAGATATGGAGATTATCCGTGAGGGAATGCTGGACTTCCTGGGCGTAAACTACTATGCAAGCAAGTGCGTGCGCTTCCCGGATGCTGATAAGAATGAGCTGACAGAGGCTAGGAGCAACTTAAGCGGCAAGAAGGGCGCTATGGGAGCTTATGAGGTAATGCCTGATTTCTATCAGTACATGAAGAATCCGAATGCGGATACAAATGACTGGGATTGGACCATTGACCCAACGGGTATGCAGTACCTGCTGCGTGATATCTATCAGCGCTATGAGATCCCGATGATCATCACAGAGAATGGTCTGGGTGCAAGAGATGTTCTGGAGGACGGAAAGGTACATGATGATTACCGTATCGATTACTGGACGAAGCACCTTCAGGCAATTCACAGAGCTATTGAGCTGGGAGTGGACGTAAGAGGCTTCCTGCCATGGTCCTTTGTGGATGTACTCAGCACCAGTAATGGTTACCAGAAGCGTTATGGTCTGGTGTATGTAAACCGTGATGATGAGGACATCAAGGATCTGGCAAGAATTCCAAAGGATAGCTATTACTGGTATCAGAAGGTGATCGCTACCAATGGGGCACATTGTCTGGAAGAAGAATAAAGATATAAAAAGGCCGTCCAGCCGGAATCGGAAAAGTCGATTCCGGCTGGGCGGTTTTTACATCCTCTTCAAAATACTTCTCGCCACGCTGATACCGTTTGCAGAAGCCTGCTGCAGGCCTCTGGTAACAGAAGCGCCATCGCCGATGGCTCTCAGTCCATGTACGCTGGTTTCAAAGTCTTTATCAACCACTACCTTGTTGGAGTAGAATTTAACTTCTACGCCATAGAGCAGGGTTTCATCGCTGGCAATACCGGGAGTGACCTTGTCCAGGGCCAGGATCATTTCCTTGATATCCGTCATAATGCGGTAGGGGAATACAAGGGACAGATCGCCGGGAACCGCATCCTTTAAGGTTGGGATCAGGTTGTTGCGGCAGAGGCGCTCCTCTGTGGTGCGGCGGCCTCTCTGGAAGTCGCCGAAGGTCTGGACCATGATCCTGCCTCCGCAGAGCATATTGGAGAGCTGGGCAATGTGTTTACCGTACTCGATGGGCTCGTTAAAGGGGCGGGTGAAGTTTTTGCTTACCAGAAGGGCAAAATTGGTATTGTTTGTCTTATATTCCTGTGATTTATATGCATGGCCGTTTACTACTGCAAGGCCGTTTTCATAGTATTCGGTTGCTACTTCACCGGAAGGGTTGCTGCAGAAGGTGCGTACCTTATCGTCAAAGGTAGGGGTGTAGTAGACCAGCTTGGCCTCATAAAGGTTTTCGTTGAGGAATTTCATAACCTCGTCGCGGACTTCAACGCGGACGCCGATATCCACGGTTCCAACCTTTGTCTCAATGTGGTGGTTATCGCAGACATGGGAGAACCAGTCAGAACCCTCGCGGCCAATGGCAGCTACGATCTCCGGTGCGCAGAAGGTTTCATCTTTGTCCGTTACAATACCCTTTACGGTATCGCCGTCGATCAGGATGTCCTTTACCATGGTGTTAAATTTCATCTCAATGCCCTGAGCCAGCAGGTGCTCCTGAAGGCGGGTATAGATTTTGTAGCCTTCCTCTGTACCCAGGTGACGGATGGGGCATTCGATGAGCTTTAAGTTGGCGTTGATGGCTTTGCGGCGGATTTCTTCGATTTCCTTCTGCTTGTCAATGCCGTATACATTTTTGTCTGCCCCGAATTTCAGATAAATGTCATCAGATTCCTTTAAAAGCGCAGCCGTCTCGTCATACCCCAGGATTTCGGGCAGGTTTCCGCCTACATCTGGAGACAGTGAAAGCTTTCCGTCGGAAAATGCTCCGGCGCCTGCAAATCCAGTTGTGATGGAACAGGGCTTGCAGCCTACACAGACCTTGGTAGTGCGCTTGGGGCAGACACGTTTTTCAATGGGCCGGCCCTTTTCGACCATAAGGATCTTAAGTTCCGGTTTCTGACGGATCAGCTCATAGGCGCAGAAGATGCCGGAAGGGCCGGCGCCGATGATGATTACATCATACAGATTATTTTTGCTCATAAGAAATTCTCCTCTCTTTGAGATTCAAAGCCTGATGGTAAATAAGGCCCAGAACGAATATAACTATAGTCTATCATAGTTATGAAAAGGGGTCTACCGTTCTTTTTTCATTACCCGTGTTACCATAAAAATACAGTAAAACATGGCTAAGGCCCATGCAATGGGATTGGCCAGACAGATGCCAAGATATCCCAGCTTTGTTACTGCCAGAAGGCCTCCAAGGCTTCGTCCGATCAGCTCGCCGATGCCGGATATAACAGCCTGCATACTGTATCCAAGGCCCTGAAGGGTATTTCTGAAGATCATTAAGAGGCCGTGGAAGCAGAACAGAAGGCTCATAACGCTTAAGTATTCCAGCGCTCCGGCAGTAACTGCCGGGTCTGCGTCTCCCAGCACCAGCCCGACGGCAAAATCTTTGCACAGGAAAATGGCGGTCCAGGCGGCAGCGCAGTAGCACAGCTGGATTTTGCAGCCGTCCTTTATACCCTGGCGGATGCGGTCGGTGCGCCCTGCACCGTGGTTCTGGCCGGCATAGGTTGCCATAGCCATACCCACGCTTTCCATGGGAAGGGTGAACATCTGGCGGATTTTTTCTCCCGCGGTCTGTGCGGCTACGGCAGTACTTCCCAAGAGGTTGATGGCGTCCTGCATAATAACGGCTCCAATGGCGGAAACGGAGTATTCAAAGCCCATGGGAAGGCCGATGTAGGCCAGCTTTTTGCAGTGGTGGGAGGAAAGGCGCAGCTTATTTTTAGTAAAGCTCAGGCCGTGTCCTTTTGCAGTTTTGGAGAAGAACCACCAGGTACAGAGCAGGCCGCTGAGGGCCTGGCTGATTACAGTAGCGATGGCTGCTCCGTCTACTCCCATTCCGAAAGGAACGATTAAAATCCAGTCAAGGGCAATATTCAGGAGACTGGAGGCCAAAAGGAAATAAAAGGGATGTCTGGAATCTCCCATGGCCCGCAGGACGCTGGAGGAGTAGTTGTACAGAACCGTAGCAGGAATTCCCAGGAAAATGATGCGGATATAAAGAGAGGCATCATCAAAGAGCTCAGGCGGCGTGTGGATGAGCTTTAGGAGCGGAGGGGCCGTCAGGGTGGTGACAACAGTAAAGACAGCGCTGAGCCCAATGCAGAGGGTGGCTCCGTTGATGAGGAAGCGCTCCAGATTTTTATGATCCTTTGCTCCAAAGGATTCGGCTGCCGGGATGCCGAATCCCACACAGGCTCCCTGGATAAAGCCAAGGATCAGAAAGTTCAGGGAGTAGGTGGTTCCTACAGCTCCCAGGGCGTCGGTTCCCAGACAGCGGCCTACAATAATGGTATCTGCAAAGCTGTAGAGCTGCTGAAAAAGTGTACCCAGCACCAGAGGAAGGGCAAAACGAAGGATCTGAGCCAGGGGGCGTCCCACGGTCAGATCCGTTGTACCGGAACGGTTCTTTTTAACTGTTTCCATGATAAAAATTCTCCTTGTGTGTTTTACGGCTCTATTTTAGCATGGATTCCAGATGAATGGGGAATATCTTTAGAAAATATTTCAGAAAGCGTCAGATTTATGTTAGAGTTCTTTAAGGCTTTCTCAAGGACACAAGGGGGAGAATGTGCTAGAATGATATTATAAGAAATAAACGTACGAAAGAGAAAGAAGGTGGACAGATGAGAACCGGTAAAAACTGGAACATATTAAAAAGGGGTCTTAAGTGGACCATTGGCATCATGGCGGCAGCGGTTATTTGTATCTGCGTAAATGTAGGCATGAAGGGCTATGATATGTACAGAGATGCCATCAGCCAGATCAGCCTTAAGGACAAGGTAGAGCAGATCCGTTCCAAGGAAAACTATACGGAATTTGCAGAGCTTCCGGAAACGTATGTAGATGCGGTTCTCTCTGTGGAAGACCACCGCTTTTACGGTCATATCGGTATTGACCCCATCGCCATTACCCGTGCGGTTATCAATGATATAAGGGCAGGCGCTTTTGTGGAAGGCGGAAGCACCATTACCCAGCAGTTGGCAAAGAACCTGTATTTTACACAGGAAAAGAAGATGGAGCGCAAGGCGGCAGAGGTATTTATGGCTTTTGCTCTGGAAAAGGAATACAGTAAAAATGAGATTCTTGAGCTTTATGTGAATACTATTTACTTTGGAAACGGATACTACTGCATTAAGGATGCCAGTGAGGGTTACTTTGGAAAGGCTCCTGAGGATATGGACGATTATGAGAGCACTCTGTTAGCCGGTGTTCCCAATGCTCCTTCCAAATATGCCCCCACAGTAAATCCGGCACTGGCTGCCAAGCGCCAGGAGCAGGTGCTGGAGCGTCTGGTGGAGTGCGGACTCTTTACAGAAAAACGGGCCAGAGAAACTATGGCAGAGACCAGGGAATATCAGGAACCGGATGCGGCGTAAAGGCTGGATGGTCGGATCTGCCGCACTGCATTTACAATCCACTTATAATTTGATAGAATAAAGAAAAGATAAGCGTTAGACACCCCATGTGCGGGAGTCTAGCGCTTATGGGCGTGTCTGTATACGGCGGACATATGGACAGACAATGCAGCACCGCAGGCATTTTTCTGCGGAAGAGGATAAATTTTGAGATAAAGAAAGAGGAAAACAGATATATGTATTTGATCGTTGGTTTGGGAAATCCTGGAAGGGAGTATGATAAGACAAGACACAATGCAGGTTTTGATACCCTGGATGTGCTGGCAGATATGCTCAATACATCGGTGGAGGAGAAGAAGTTTAAGGGGCTTTATGGCAGAGGCCTCATCGGTGGAGAAAAGGTAATCCTTTTAAAGCCCCAGACCTTTATGAATTTAAGCGGTGAAAGTGTCAGGGAGGCGGCGGATTTCTACAAAATCGATCCGGAGCATATCATTGTAATATATGACGATATCAGTCTGGAGCCGGGACAGCTCCGGATCCGCAGAAAGGGCAGCGCCGGAGGACATAATGGAATAAAGAACATCATTGCCCATCTGGGAATCCAGGAATTTCCCCGGATTAAGGTAGGCGTAGGGGCTAAGCCGCCTAGAATGGATCTGGCGGACTATGTGCTTGGCCGTTTTTCTGCTGAGGACAGAAGGGTGATGGAAGAAGCCTTTAAGACAGCGGCGAAAGCAGCTCAGGTGATGATCACAGACGGGGCTGAGGCGGCGATGAATCAGTTTAATGGGCATAAGGAGTGAGTTTCCGCACATTACAGCGCACCCCGCAGTCTGATACCCAGAGCTCCGGTTTCCGACCATAAGAAAACCTAGGAGACTGAGATTTTTCTAAGGTTTACTAATGGTCTCCAAAGTCGCTCTGGGTATCAGACAGCAGGTCACACTGTAATGTACGGAAACTTCAATATTATCAAGGAAAGGCAGAAAGGGAAATCATGGAAAATCCGTTACTGGAATTACAGGAGTATGAAAATCTTCTGGAGGCTTTAAAAAAGGCAAAGGGGCCTCTGCAGGCGGCCGGGACGCTGGAATCCCAGAAGGTTCACCTCATGCATGAGCTGGGGGAGGACGGGGGATTTCCCTGGAAGCTGGTTGTTACCTATGATGAGCAGAGGGCCAAGGAAATCTATGATGATTTCCGCAGCTTTACCCGGCAGGTCTGGCTTTATCCGGCCAAGGATCTGCTTTTTTATGCTGCGGATATTCATGGAAATCTGATGACCCGGCAGAGGATCTCTGTACTGCGCCATCTGATGGAGGATGAGGGCGGTGTAGTTGTAACGACAATCGACGGTCTGATGGATCATCTCATGCCTCTGGCATTTTTAAAGCAGCATGCAGTGACCGTGGAATGCGGACAGGTTATTGAGCTGGATCAGTGGAAGGAGCGGCTTACAGAGCTGGGATATGAGCGTACGGGCCAGGTAGACGGTATGGGCCAGTTTTCCATCCGGGGAGGCATCATAGATATTTTTCCGCTCACCGAGGAAGTTCCGGTGCGCATTGAACTGTGGGATGATGAGGTGGACTCCATCCGTACCTTTGATCCGGAAAGCCAGAGGTCGGTAGAACAGTTAGACCGGGTTGTAATCTATCCTGCATCGGAAACTGTCTTAACGAAAGGACAGCTGGAGAAAGGGATAAAGCGTTTGGAGGAGGAAACGGCCTCTTATGTGAAGGCTTTGGAGGGACAGAAACGCCGTGAGGAAGCCATCCGGATTAAGGGAATCATACGGGAATTGACAGAAGGGATCCGTGAGGGCTGGAAGAGAGGCGGACTGGATGGCTATATCCGGTATTTCTGTCCAGAAACTGTATCATTTTCCGATTATTTTCCTCAAGGGGACTGTGTTGTTTATTTAGACGAGCCGGGACGGCTGAAGGAGCGGGGAGAAACAATCGAGCTGGAATTTCGTGAAAGCATGGTTCACCGGTTGGAAAAGGGATACCTGCTGCCGGGACAGACAGAGCTTCTCTATCCCGCAGGACAGGTTCTCGGAAGGCTTCAGGGGCCGTACAGCATTATGCTCACAGGGCTGGATCAGAAGCTGCCGGGAATGAAGGTGAACCATAAGTTCAGCTTTGATGTGAGAAATGTAAATTCTTACCAGAACAGTTTTGAAATTTTAATTAAGGATCTGACCCGCTGGAAAAAGGAAGGCTACCGGGTGGTGCTTTTATCTGCCTCCCGTACAAGAGCCAGCCGTCTGGCAGGGGATTTACGGGAATATGATCTGCGGGCCTACTGTCCGGACGGAGAGACGGAAGGAGAGGAAAGCCGCGCAGAACGGAAGGTTCTTCCGGGAGAGATCATGGTTACCTACGGAAATCTCCACCGGGGCTTTGAATATCCTCTGCTTAAATTTGTTTTCATTACCGAGGGCGATATGTTCGGGGTGGAAAAGAAGAAAAAGAAACGGAAGAAGCAGAGCTATCAGGGCCGGGCGATCCAGAGCTTTTCCGAGCTGTCCGTGGGAGATTATGTAGTCCATGAGGAGCACGGCCTTGGTATCTACCGGGGAATTGAAAAGGTAGAGCGGGACAAGGTGGTAAAGGATTATATCAAGATTGAATACGGAGATGGAGGCAATCTGTATCTGCCTGCCACCCGGCTGGAGAGTATCCAGAAATATGCGGGCTCAGAGGCGAAAAAGCCAAAGCTCAACCGTCTGGGAGGCTCTGAATGGACAAAAACCAGGGCAAAGGTAAAGGGTGCCGTTCAGGAAATCGCAAAGGATCTGGTAAAGCTTTATGCGGCCCGTCAGGAGCAGAAGGGCTTCCAGTACGGCAGCGATACGGTGTGGCAGAAGGAGTTTGAGGAGCTGTTCCCCTATGATGAAACAGAGGATCAGTTAGACGCCATTGACGCTGTAAAAACGGATATGGAAAGTCCAAAGATCATGGACCGTCTGATCTGCGGCGACGTGGGATACGGAAAAACAGAAATCGCCCTGCGGGCCGCGTTTAAGGCAGTACAGGACAGCAAGCAGGTGGTCTATCTGGTTCCTACTACGATTTTGGCCCAGCAGCATTACAATACCTTTGTTCAGAGGATGAAAGATTTTCCAGTTAGAATCGAGATGATGAGCCGGTTCTGTACCCCGGCCCAGCAGAAGAAAACTCTGGAGGGGCTGCGGAAAGGGCTGGTGGATATCGTAATCGGTACGCACAGGGTTCTTTCAAAAGACCTGCAGTTTAAGGATCTGGGACTTCTCATTATTGATGAGGAGCAGCGCTTTGGCGTGACCCACAAGGAAAAGATCAAGCAGATGAAGGAAAATGTGGACGTAATGACCCTGACCGCTACGCCGATCCCCAGAACCCTTCATATGAGTCTGGCCGGAATCCGGGATATGAGTGTGTTAGAGGAGCCGCCGGTGGACCGTACTCCCATTCAGACCTATGTAATGGAGTATAATGAGGAAATGGTACGGGAGGCCATTAACCGGGAACTGGCCCGGAATGGACAGGTGTATTATGTATACAATCGTGTAACAGATATTGATGAGGTAGCAGGAAAGATCCAGGCTATGGTGCCGGATGCGGTTGTGACCTTTGCCCACGGACAGATGAAAGAACATGAGCTGGAACGGATCATGACGGACTTTATCAACGGGGAAATTGATGTGCTGGTATCCACAACAATTATTGAAACAGGACTGGATATCCCCAATGCCAATACCATGATTATCCACGATGCAGACCATATGGGACTTTCTCAGCTGTACCAGCTCAGGGGCCGTGTGGGACGTTCTAACCGGGTTTCTTATGCGTTTCTCATGTATAAGAGAGATAAGCTTTTAAAGGAAGAAGCAGAAAAGCGCCTTCAGGCGATCCGCGAGTTTACGGAGCTGGGCTCAGGCATCAAGATTGCCATGCGGGATCTGGAAATCCGTGGGGCCGGAAATGTGCTGGGCGCAGAGCAGCATGGCCACATGGAGGCAGTAGGCTATGATCTGTACTGCAAAATGCTTAATCAGGCAGTGCTTGCATTGAAAGGGGAAGAAACAGAGGCAGATCTTTACGAAACTTCGGTAGAATGTGATATTGACGCCTACATTCCTCCGTCTTATATTAAAAATGAATATCAGAAGCTGGATATTTACAAGAGGATTTCCACCATTGAAACGGATGAGGAATATATGGATATGCAGGATGAACTCTTAGACCGATTTGGAGATATCCCAAAGAGCGTAGAGAATCTTTTAAAGATTGCCATGGTGCGGGCTCTGGCACACAGAGCCTATGTGACAGAGGTATTTGTAAACCGCCAGGAAATCCGGCTTACCATGTATCAGAAGGCGAAACTGGATGTGACCAGGATTCCGGATTTTGTGCAGTCTTATAAGGGAGAATTAAAGCTGGTGCCGGGAGAAACGCCGGTATTTCACTATGTGGACCGAAAGAATAAAAACAGCGACAGCTTAATCATGCTGGAAAAGGCCAGAACTATGCTGGAGCAGCTGGGGAAGCTGGGGCAGAAGGAACCGGGCGGAAACGGGGCAGATTAAAAAGCAGGAGACAGGAGGTAGCGGTTATGCCGGATACAGATTATGGATATGCATTGAAAATGGGAAGAAAGCGGTATCAGGATGCTTTAGCAAGAGGCGAGTATCCATACCTTCCCGTGCTGGATAACATTCTGGCGAATACAGATATTGTAGCAACTGTCAATCTGGGGGTAATGGATATTCCTCTGGCAAAAATGGTAGGGACAAAGACGGCAGAGCGTTCCAGCTCCTTTGCCAGTAATTTTATGCCCCTTTTGCCGGAACGGTCCGAATTTGGGGCTAAATGGACATCCCTTTACAAGTATCAGGTAGAGGAGGGAATCCAGGAACCGGTTGTTGCCTACGAATTTATGAATCAGTTTTACGTTCAGGAGGGAAATAAGCGGGTCAGTGTAATGAAATATCTGGGTGCCTACAGCATACCGGGAAGCGTAACGCGCCTGATCCCCAAACGTACAGATGACAAGGAAAACAGGCTGTATTATGAATTTCTGGATTTTTACCGCATTTCTTCAAACTGTGATGTATGGTTCAGCAAGGAAGGCAGCTATAAGAAGCTTTTGGAACTGATGGGAATGGAGCCGGATCAGGTCTGGACTCAGGAGGAACGTTTATTTTTCCGCTCCTCCTACGGGCGTTTTGCAAAGGCCTACAGTATGGCCCATGGGGATCAGCTTCAGCTCACAGAGGGAGATGCGTTTTTAGTCTATATCGAAATCTACGGTTACGACAGCGTAAAAGGACAGACAGAACGGGAAATGTACCGGGCGCTGATGAAAATCTGGGAAGAGATCCAGCTTGCTAACCGGGGACGGAAGGTAGAGCTGATCGAAGAACCGGAGGAAATGGAAACGGAGCATAAACCGTCCATATGGAAATGGCTTCTTCCGGCAGATGATATGCCGGAGCATTTGAAAATCGGATTTGTTTATGCGGATACCATTGAAAATTCCAGCTGGAATTACGGCCATGAGCTGGGGCGGCAGTATCTGGAGGAGGCCTTTGAGGGGCGTATTTCCACGGTAGTTATCGAAGGGGCAGATACAGAAGGGGATATCGCCCGGGCCATAGAAAAACTGGTTCAGGCCGGCTGCACCATGATATTTACAACAAATTCCAAGATGGTAAATCAGAGCGTGAGATCCGCCATTCTGCATCCTGAGGTAAAGATTTACAACTGTTCTGTAAATATGTCCTATTCCTCTATCTGTACGTATTATGCAAGGATGTATGAGGCAAAATTCCTTATGGGAGCTATAGCGGCAGCCGTTTCCAGAGAGGATAAGCTGGGGTATATTGCAGATCAGCCCACCTATGGGATTCTTGCAGATATCAACGCTTTTGCCATGGGCGCGCGGATGATCAACCCTTATGTAAAGGTATATCTGGAATGGCGCAGGATCAACCATGAAAAGACAGCGGCAGAACGGCTGAGAGAACAGGGGATCCGGTACATTTCCGGAAAGGATATGATTATCCCCAGACATCCGTCCAGGGAATACGGCCTTTATGTACAGGAAGATAATGGAGAGGTTTTCAATCTGGCTTCGCCTATCTGGAACTGGGGGAAATTCTACGAGCAGATGATCCAGCTGGCCTTTGAAAGCAATGAGGAGCTGGAAGCCAGAAAGGGCAAAAAAGCGGTTAATTACTGGTGGGGAATGTCGGCAGATGTGATCGACGTAATCTGTTCCGGAAACCTGCCTCACGGTACGCTGCGCCTGATTGAATTTCTGAAAAATTCCGTTCGTTCCGGAAGCTTTCATCCCTTTGACGGTTTCATGTATGACCAGGAGGGAATCATCCGATGCAGGGAGGGAGAACGTCTGCGCTCAGAAGATATTGTAACCATGAACTGGCTGGCTGAAAATGTAGTGGGACGCGTGCCGGATCTAGAAGAATTGAATGACGAGGCAAGAGAACGGATGCAGCTTCAGGGCATCCGTGTAGACGAGAGTGTACAGACGGAGAAATAGCGGTATGAATATAATGATTTTATCAGATCAGGAGTCAAAGCTCCTGTATGAATATTATGATCCTGAGAGGATTAAGGATATTGACCTTTTGATTTCCTGCGGAGATCTTCCGCCGGAATATCTGACTTTTTTTGCCAGCGTGTGTCATGCGCCTTTAGTTTATGTAAGGGGCAACCATGACAATAAATACGCCTATAAGCCGCCGGAGGGCTGTATCTGCGTTGAGGACGATATTTATGTGTATAAGGGAGTCCGGATCCTGGGGCTGGGAGGTTCTATGGAATATATTCCGGGCTCGGCCAACCAGTACACAGAGCGCCAGATGCGGGCCCGCGTCCGAAAGCTGAGATGGAAGCTTCTCTGGCACAGAGGCTTTGATATCCTTGTAACCCATGCGCCGGCCTTCGGCCTGAATGATATGGAGGATCTGCCTCACCGGGGCTTTAAAGCATTTCTTACCCTGATGGATAAATACCACCCGAAATTTTTCTTCCACGGCCATGTCCATGCCAATTACGGAGGAAAATTTAAACGGAAGGATACATATGGAAGTACGACCGTGGTGAACGGATATGAATTTTATGTGGTGGAGTATCCGGAGGGGGAGTGAGAAGTAAATTTCGCGCATAAAATCCCACCATTTACAAATACTACATTTACAACCAGTCTTAAGGATAAATGGAGGTACTTTTTCAATGATTTCAGAAAGAGTACAAAGATGTAAAATGGAGGAAACTGCGAAATGAAAGCTACAGGAATTGTAAGAAGAATCGACGATCTGGGGCGGGTGGTAATACCCAAGGAAATCCGGCGCACCCTTCGGCTGCGTGAAGGAACGCCTCTCGAGATTTTTACAGACCGTGAGGGAGAGATTATTTTAAAGAAGTATTCTCCCATGATGGAGCTCACTGCTTTTGCAGGCCAGTATGCAGATGCCATGGCCCAGTCTACCGGACTGATCGTCTGTATTACAGACCGGGATCAGGTAGTGGCTGTGGCGGGCGGCTCCAGAAAGGAGCTGCTGCAAAAGACTATAAGCCGTTCTCTGGAGCAGGCCATCAACGACCGTATCACCTATCAAGCCGGAAAGGATGAAAAAAATGTGATTCAGCTGGTAGATGAAGAGCTGGAGGGCATTACCGCCCAGGTGATTGCTCCTATTATCTGTGAAGGGGACGCCATTGGTTCTGTATCCCTTATGAGCCGGGAACCAAAGGCACGGTTTGGCGAGATGGAAATGAAGCTGGCAGTCACTGCCGCCGGATTTCTGGGACGGCAGATGGAAAGTTAAGAAATTAAGAAAGGAAAGACGATGAATGTTCGCCTTTCCTTTTTTTATTCCCCTTGATCATTCGGAGAATGAAGCTTGTGTTTTTTCCTGTATTGCAGGGGACTGCAGTCGGAAAGGGCTTTAAAGGTTCTGGAAAATAAGTTTGATATGAACAACCGTTTCAAGGTCATTCTGGCAGGAGGGAGGCAGTATGGAGGCTTCTAAAACGGATGTAAGAAACAAAAAGATGAGAACACATTTTTGAGTAAATTTTTCGGAAAAAAAAGAAAGGGAAAAATGGGAACGAAGCGGATCGTCCGGACAGAAATAGGAGAAGGATGTGCGATGAGGGAAAGAATGTTTCCGAAAGATTGAAAAAACAGGATAAAGAAGGGGAAAATACGGAAAAATTGTATATAATGCACAAAAACGATGTAAAATTATTGTGGAAAAATACGTTTACATTCCCATATATAACAGGTAACATAGAAATTGTAACCCAAAAGTAAACGATAACGAAAACATTTACGTTAACGTTTACTTAACAGTTTTCGCTGGCCAGCAAAGGAACTGAAAAAATGAGCAGATCAACAACCACACTGAAGCAAATTGCAGAAACAGCAGGCGTTTCTATCACAACTGTACACCGGGTGCTGAATGGCAAGGAAGGCTGCGGCGAACAGCTGCGGACACGCATTATGGAAATTGCAAAACAGCAGGGATACGAGATTAATTATGTAGCGTCTTCCCTTCGAAAAAAACCAATCCATATTGCGGTGATTTTTCCAAAAAGCGATGCAGACAGCCATCTGTATGTTCAGGAGATTCTGAATGGATATTTTCAGGAAAGAGAAGAGGTTGAACCCTATAATATTATTTTTCAGGAATATTATTATCCGGCTTATGATTTGGAGAGTATGGTATTTTTATCCTGTCTGAATAATATTTATCAGGAACGGCCATTTCGCTATGATGGAGTAATCGTTTATAAAGAGGATCTGGGAGATGACAGGCGGTATACCGCTATTTTGAACCGTATTATGGGAAAACGGATTCCTGTTGTCATTCTGCAGAAATGCCGGGATGATACGCAATACTCCTGTCTGGTAGGTCCGGATGAAGAGCTTGCAGGTAAAATGGCCGCAGAGCTTATGGACAAGATGACAGTTGGGGAGGGAAACATAAAGATATTCAGTCAGGATCTTCCGTTTGCAGATAAGAATGCAGCTGTATTTGCAGAAGAATTAAAATGCAGACGTCCGGAACTGAGGTGCAGTATAACTGCACTGAAACTGAATGAAGAGCAGTCAGAACGAATCGCCCGGGAGCTGTCAGAAGGAGAGTACCCGTCAGGCATATACTTTACATGTGCCCGTCATACAGCGGCATTTCTCAGAATTGATCCGAAGATACGAAGAAATGCAGGAACGGTGATTGGAAGCGAACTGTTTGAGGAAAGCTGTCAGGCATTGCAGACAGGCGCGCTGGACGCTGTGATTGATAAAAAACCCTTCAGTGTAGGATATCAGGCTCTGAAACTGCTGTTTAATAATATCGTTAAGAATGAAAAGCTTCCTGTAAGGTACAGTGTTCTTCCGCGTATTATTATTCAGTCCAACAGTTATGTCTACTACAGAAGAAGGAAAGAAAAGTATGGAAGCAGCGAAGAAACGGAATATAGCATATATTGAAAATGTGAAAAATGCCCCGGCATTTGGACTGAGAGATAAGATAGGATACCTGTGCGGCGACCTTGGCTTTAACAGCCTGCAGGTTATTGTAAACAGTTATCTGATGTTGTTCTGTGTTAATATTTTAGGAATGAATGCAGTTCATTTTGCAGGCATTGTGTTTATATGCAAGGCGTTGGATGCGTTAAATGACACATTTATCGGGAGAACGGTGGATCGCCGTGCACCTGCTAAAAATGGAAAAATGAAGCCGTATCTGCTGTGGTTTGCAGTTCCGTATGCCATATTTACGCTGATACTATTTATGAATGTTCACGCTATGCCGTATGCAGCAAAAATAGTATGGGTATTGCTCATCTATTTTTTCTGGGGTATTATAGGTACCTTTATCAATGTTCCTTATGGAGCAATGTCCAATATTATTACTACGAATCAGATTGAGAGAACGGAGCTTTCCAATTTCCGAAGCATAGGAAGTTTTGCAGCCAGCATGGGAACGACAACCATTGCGCCTCTCCTGCTGTTTGACCAGAATAATGATCCAATTGCCGGAAGATTTATTCTGCTGTCTGTTATTTTAGGAGTGTTCTGCACAGTATGTCTGTTTTTGGCACATACCCTGATTCATGAACGCGTTCTGGTGGAAGAAGTTAAGGTTAATGAAAATGGTGAGAAGATTAACTATCTTCAGGTAGCAAAATCCTTTCTGCATAATCGGGTTATGATTGCGGTAGTTGCATCATATGTGATCGTTAAATTATTTATACAGCCGGTATCTACTTTAAACCAGTATGTATTTATGACATATTTTCAGGACACATCCAGTCTTGCTATGGCATCTCTTACTACAATGGGGCCAATGCTTTTGGGAATGGTATTTTTGAAGCCTCTTGTAAAACGCTTTGGAAAAAAGGCGCTTGTTACATGGCCGCTTCTGGGATCGGCACTTATGCATGGAGCCAATATGCTTCTTCCTCTTGGACCTAAAGAATGGATTTTCTGTCAGCTTATGGCATCTGCATGTATTACCTGCCTGAATCTTTTATTATGGTCCCTGATTGCAGATGCGGTAGATTATCAGGCGTATCTGACCGGACAGAGAAATGATGGAACGGTCTACGCAACGATTACATTTATTGTATTTTTTGCTGCAAGTGCCAGCACATCGATCATTGCCCTTCTTCTGGAGGCGGTTGGATATGATCCGACTCTGGGTTCCATGGGACAGCTGGCAGGCGTACCAGAAAAAATCAAAATGCTGGGAGGCGCATGGCCGATGATTGGCGCTCTTCTTTCATTTGTCTGCTTTAAATTTATTTACAATGTAAGCGATGCACGAATGAGAGAAATCAGCGAGGAACTTCGCAGAAAAAGCGAGGAGACAGAGGAGAGAATTTTAAATGAAAATGCAGAAAATGAAGCATGAAATAACTGAGATTGCGCCCAATACCTGGTGTCTGAGTGAGTTCAGGCTGGTGAATGCCTTCTTGGCAGAAGGAAAAGAAAAGGCCGCTTTAATTGATACCGGCTGCGGGATTGGAAATCTGGGAGAGACGGTAAAAGAGCTGACGCAGAAGCCGGTTGAAATTTTTCTGACCCATGGTCATGCAGATCACAGCGGAGGGATCTATACCCTTCCCCAAAGCCCGGTATATATGATGAAAGAGGATGAAAAACTGTTTCAGGAAATGCCTGCTACGAATGAGATGCGCCGGTTTTATGTAAAGACCCGGGTGCCGGTCCGTTATCCGGGTGAAGGCAACGTGGAAGCGATAACCGCTCTGATACCTGAGCAGGAACCGGAATATACAGGGGAATATACGGCTGTTAAGGATGGGGATATTTTTGAGCTGGGGGAGAGAACATTAACAGCATTACATACGCCGGGACATTCAGAAGGAAGCGTATGCTATCTGGACAGTCAAAGCCGCGTGTTATTCAGCGGAGATACAGTGAACCACAGCATTATTTTAATGCGTCAGCCTGATAATGACAAACGTCTGATTCGGATTTATCATGAAAGCCTGAAGAAAATCTGGGAACAGCAGGAAAAATTTGACAGACTTGCAATCGGACATGACGGAATCCTTTTAGATAAGGCAATAGTAAAAGATTATCTGGAACTGACGGGAGGACTTCTGGATGGAAGCATTGTGGGAAAATATGAAGAGATAGGATTCAGAAAGGGAGATGTTGCACGTTTGGGACAGGCAGAACTGTGGTATCAGTGTGATGAATAAGAGGGGGTAAACGCAAAAGGGAGCGGTTTAAGGAATCGCTCCCTTTTGACTGCTTCTGTGCTGCCAGAGTATTAATAACTGCGGTGAGGCATTCCAGTTTAAGCCCTCGTTTTTTGGCGAGTTTCAGATCTCTTCTGAATTGGTTGGAGGGAACAATGTTAAGCATCTGCAAGTACCTCATCCATTAAATCCTCAAAAGATGAGTATCTCTTATATTTGTCCGGATGTTTCTTTATCTCACCATACTCTGCAAGTGCCGCTCTGGTTTCAGCATTTGGTGTTATCCGCTTTACTTCAAAAGGTATACCATCGTGGCTGACAGCGCTTTTAAGAAACATAGTAATTGCAGATGACATATTAAGTCCGAGATCCGCAAACAGTGCTTCAGCAGACTGTTTTAGTTCTGTATCAATACGAACATTGATATTAGTTGTAGCCATGAAAATTACCTCCTTTCATTTAACTTTAGTATATGCAATGATGCAAACATTGTCAATAAAATGTTTTACATTGTTTTGCATACATATAATTTACTTCACCAGCCACTTCACAAAATACGTCCGGATTACCCCAAAAGGCGCCGGCCCCATATCCAGAAGAAAGCGGTTAAATTCCAGCTGGGAGTAATTTGCGCCAAGTGTCTGTCTGGCCTCCCGTTCCATGGTGAGGATTTCCAGATAACCTGTATAGTAGGTAAGGTAATTGGCGGGATTCTCCATTATTTCATAATAGATAGAGGATACCACATCAGGGTCTGTGATCTTAAAGTAAAGATCCAGATAATTCTTTACCTGCTCCATATCCCAGCCCTCATAGTGGATGCTGATATCCAGAATGGCGTAAAGAGCCAGAGTAAAGGCCGCATTGTGATGCAGCAGTTCTCCTACGCCTTTCTCCAGACCGTTATTTTCCAGAGTATAGGCATAGTGCTCCACATAGGTAGCCCAGCCCTCGGAATAGCCCTTAAAATCAAGGATACTTCTTAAATTACAGTGCTGATTCTGGTTAAAATACTGGTTCTGATACATATGGCCCGGATGGCCCTCATGGGCAATGGTAGTGTAAAGGCTGGAGCTTCCTGTGGTTCCGTTGTTGATGTAAATGGAATTGTCCTGAGGACGGTCTAAGGGCACAGTGAGATAAAAGGCCGGACTTAAAATACTTTCCAGAGGCTTGGGAACAGACTTAATGGTGTAGGAATAGCCGGTTAATTCGGGAAAATCCTGCTGGCACTGAGTTTTTAAGGCTTCCAGGATCTCTTCGGGCTTTTCGGGAGAAAAGCGGTAGGAAAGGATTTTTTCACTCAGAGAGGGATCTGCTGTGAGCAGCTCATCGACTGCGGTGAGATCATCCGCCATTTGATCCATCACTGCCTTTTTCAGGGAAGGGATATCCTTATAGGACGTGCCGGTCTGGGCGTTTACCAGGTATTCATAGTACCGTTTTCCTTCGGGAAAATGGCACAGGCCGCCGTCATTGGTTCCCTTTCCCTTCAGGGTTTTTAAGCCCTCGATCAGGCTTTCGTAGGCAGGCACGAAATGCTCGTTCAGAGCAGCTTTATTTCGGGAGATATAGTCATTTTTTTCCTGCTCTGTAAGGCCGTCGATCCTATTTAAACGGGAAGCAAAGGTTTCTGCCATAAAGCTGTGATCTGCGTCGATCAGATAGGCGCTGCAGGATGGAATGATCCGGTCGATGACTGCGTCGCACAGTCCCAGTCCGGCCTCGGATTTCTGCTGTTCAAAGGCAATGATGCTGTCGTAGTAGGTTTTTATGGACGATAAAAGAGACAGGTAGTCTTCTACATCCTGACGGGTATAAAACTGGTATTCAGATAAGAGAATGGGAAGCTGGGATTGTATGCCCAGAGTAGCAGAGAGCGGCTGGTCATAGAGTTCCAGTCCCTCCAGAGACAGGCAGGTATTTAAGTATGATGAAAGAATGGTATAGGTAAGAAGCTGGTCCTCGCGCAGCTTCCGGCTGTCCAGCGCAGTCAGGCGGCTGTACAGCTCCCTGACGTCGGTCAGGTCTTTTTTTATGTCCTCAACAGAAACAGTCCCCAGATCTCTGGGATAGTCGGTGATGCCGTATGAGGATGGATCTGCCAGAGTGTAGTGAAGCGTAATCGGGGACTGGGCGACTTCAGAGCAGAAGAGCTGGTCCGTAAAGGCGTCGAAGTCACTTTGGACTTTTAAGGTGTCCTCGTCATACTGTTCATAGGCTGAGGCAGCGGCTTCCGCCTGAGAGGAAGCTTCAGACGGGGCGGGCGCAGCGGGAGCGGCGCAGCCGGTCAGCAGGGAAATGGACAGGAGCAGGGCTAAAAGAGTCTGCAGCCATAAATGTTTTTTTGTATGGGTTGATAGGGTCATGTGTTATATTCCTCCGAAATTTGATAAGGTATGTTTTTGCGGGATATTCATCCGATGTGAACTCAGGTACAAAGGCGGGCTTACAAGCGGGCTTGACGCCCGACTTTGTACCTGAGTTCTCGCCATCCTGAATTGTAGTATATATTATACGAGCGGAAAAAACAACTTATGAGGGGCGCTGTCTTGACGAAAATGTGGGAAACGCTTATACTTAAACCATTAAAACGGGCAGGAGCGCCCTGCGCTTTGAATGACCCGAATCCAGAAAAAAGAGGAAAATAAAATGTGTCAGGACTGTAAAAAACCATATTATATTACAACAGCCATTGCATATGCCTCTGGTAAGCCCCATATCGGCAATACCTATGAGATCGTGCTGGCTGACAGTATCGCAAGATATAAAAGAGCAAAGGGCTATGATGTATTCTTCCAGACCGGTACGGACGAGCATGGACAGAAGATCGAGGAGAAGGCAGAGGCTGCAGGCGTTACGCCTCAGGAGTTTGTAGACCGCTCCGCAGGAGAGATCCGCCGGATCTGGGATCTGATGAATACCTCCTATGACAAGTTTATCCGCACCACAGATAAGGATCACGAGGCTCAGGTTCAGAAGATTTTTAAAAAGCTTTATGATCAGGGCGATATCTACAAGGGCGCTTATGAGGGCCTTTACTGTACTCCCTGCGAGTCCTTCTGGACCCCGTCCCAGCTGGTGGATGGAAAATGTCCCGACTGCGGCCGTGAGGTGCAGCCTGCCAAGGAGGAGGCTTATTTCTTCCGTATGAGCAAATATGCTCCAAGGCTCATTGAATATATCAACGAGCATCCGGAGTTTATCCAGCCGGTATCCCGCAAAAATGAGATGATGAACAACTTCCTGCTTCCGGGCTTACAGGATCTGTGCGTATCCAGAACCACATTTTCATGGGGTATCCCGGTAGACTTTGACCCAAAGCACGTTACCTATGTATGGCTGGACGCTCTTACCAACTATATTACGGGAATCGGTTATGATTGTGACGGAAATCATACAGATCAGTTTAAGAAATACTGGCCTGCAGACCTTCATCTGATCGGTAAGGACATTATCCGTTTCCATACCATTTACTGGCCTATTTTCCTGATGGCTCTGGATCTGCCCCTGCCAAAGCAGGTGTTCGGCCATCCGTGGCTTCTCCAGGGCGACGGCAAGATGAGCAAGTCCAAGGGAAATGTGCTTTATGCAGATACTCTGGTGGATTTCTTCGGCGTAGACGCTGTGCGCTACTTTGTGCTTCATGAGATGCCATTTGAAAATGACGGCGTGATCTCCTGGGAGCTGATGGTGGAGCGCATGAACTCTGACCTTGCAAATATCCTTGGAAATCTGGTAAACCGTACCATTTCCATGACCAATAAGTACTTTGGCGGCGTTGTGGCTGATAAGAGCGTGACTGCTCCTGAGGATGAGGACTTAAAGGCCGTTGTGCTTGAGGCTGTTAAGAAGGCTGACGCCAAGATGGATCAGCTGAGAGTGGCGGATGCGATTACAGAAATCTTCAATATTTTCAGAAGAAGCAATAAATATATTGATGAGACTGCTCCCTGGGTACTGGCAAAGGATGAGGAGAAGAAGGACAGACTTTCCACTGTTCTTTACAACCTCACAGAGGCTATTACCATCGGAGCATCCTTACTGGAGTCCTTTATGCCTGAGACCTCTGCAAAGATCCTGGCTCAGTTAAATACTGCAAAGCGCAGTCTGGATGAGCTGCAGACCTTTGGCCTGTATCCGTCCGGAAACCAGGTAACAGACAAGCCGGAGATCCTGTTTGCCCGTATGGATGTAAAAGAGGTACTTGAGAAGGCAGAGGCTCTGCAGGCAGCTCAGGCGGCAGAGGCTGCAAAGGAAAGCGGCGCTGATGCAGAGAACGCAGAGGAAGAGGACGGGATTGACCTGGAGCCAAAGGCAGAAATCACCTATGATGACTTTGCAAAGCTTCAGTTCCAGGTAGGCGAGATCATTAAGTGCGAGGCTGTTCCCAAGTCCAAGAAGCTGTTATGCTCTCAGGTTAAGATCGGAACGAAGACCCGCCAGATCATCAGCGGAATCAAGGCTCATTACACACCAGAGGAAATGGTAGGAAAGAAGGTCATGGTAGTGACAAACTTAAAGCCTGCCAAGCTTGCGGGAATGCTTTCTGAGGGTATGATTCTCTGTGCAGAGGATGCAGAGGGAAATCTGGCGCTGATGACGCCGGAGAAGAAGATGCCGGCAGGAGCTGAGATCTGCTGATAATGACTTATATAAAATTTGGGATAACATGAGGTCTGTGAGATCAGAACCGGATTAAGTCCCTGCTGCCGCAGGATGCAGGCCGCCGTCAGGAGGTTTGTGTTCTGCGGCAGTTTTTAACTGAACAGAGGAGATGGCAAGATGATTTTTGATACACACGCCCATTATGATGATGAGGCATTTGATGATGACAGAGAGGCACTTTTAGGCAGTCTGGCATCTCAGGGCATACAGGCAGTGACCAATGTGGCTGCCAGCTTAAAAAGCTGCGAAACGACTCTGGCTCTCACGGAGCAGTATCCCTTTATCTATGGAGCCATAGGAGTCCATCCCAGCGAAACAGCAGAGCTGGATGCCTGCGGAATGGACCGGATGAAGGCCTGGTGCGCTTCAGAGAAGATCCGGGCAGTAGGAGAAATCGGTCTGGATTACTACTGGGAGGAACCGGAGCATGAGATTCAGAAGAAATGGTTTGCAGCCCAGCTTGATCTGGCAAAGGAGCTGAAGCTTCCTGTGATCATCCACAGCCGGGATGCGGCAAAAGACACTCTGGATATTATGAAGGCCGAACATGCAGAGGAGCTTGGAGGCGTGATCCACTGCTTTTCCTACACAAAGGAAATGGCCAGAGAATACCTGAATATGGGCTTTTATCTGGGAATCGGCGGCGTCCTCACCTTTAAAAATGCTAAAAAGCTGGTAGAGGTGGCAGAATATGCGCCTTTAAGCTCCATTGTACTGGAAACGGACTGCCCCTATCTGGCTCCGGTGCCATTTCGTGGAACACGCAATTCTTCCCTGAATCTGGGAATTGTAGCGGAGCGTCTGGCACAGATCAAGGGAACCGACCGGGAAACCGTGGAACGGATCACCTGGGAAAATGCAGAACGGTTATACCGGCTGAAGGAGAATTGAATTAATGGATAATAAATTAGTAAACCCGCAAAAGACCATAGAAACCATTCAGAAATACCAGTTTGCATTTCAGAAGCGGTTCGGACAGAACTTCCTGATCGACAGCCATGTACTGGATAAGATCGTAAATGCCGCTGGTATTACACAGGACGACTGCGTTCTGGAAATCGGACCCGGAATCGGAACCATGACCCAGTATCTGGCAGAGCATGCGGGCCGAGTGGTAGCGGTGGAAATTGATACCAACCTGCTTCCGATCCTGGCAGAGACCTTAAAGGACTATTCCAATGTGACTGTGATCAATGAGGATATCCTTAAGGTAGACATGAATCAGCTGGTAAAGGAGTATAATCAGGGAAGGCCAATAAAGGTAGTGGCAAATCTTCCCTACTATATTACTACGCCAATTATCATGGGACTTTTTGAAAGTAATGTTCCGATCGAAAATATCACGGTAATGGTCCAGAAGGAAGTAGCAGACCGGATGCAGGTAGGGCCGGGCTCCAAGGATTACGGCGCTCTGTCCCTGGCGGTGCAGTACTACGCCAGCCCCTATATCGTGGCAAATGTGCCTCCAAATTGCTTTATCCCCCGGCCAAATGTGGGTTCTGCAGTAATTCGTCTGACCCGCTATCAGGAACCGCCGGTTCATGTAAAGGATACGGCGCTTATGTTCCGCCTGATCCGTGCGTCTTTTAATCAAAGAAGAAAGACACTGCAGAACGGATTAAACAACTCTCCGGAGCTGTCATTTTCCAAGGAGGAGATCGTGGCAGTGATCGAAGGACTGGGGCTTCCTGCAGCAGTGCGGGGAGAGGCTCTGACGCTGGAACAGTTTGCAGCCCTGGCAAATGCATTTTCAGACCTGAAAGGAAAATAAAACAGGGTAAAATGGGGAGTTCTGTGATCGGATGAGCAGGTAAAAGAAAGGAAGGGATCGATATGGCTATGAACAGACGGACGGCCCGCATCCTTGGGGCGGCAGCTGCAGGTACAGCGGCGCTCGTTACGTTAAGAGAACTGAAAAAGGTAAGGCACAGAAAGGAAGAGGAGCGGCAGGCAGCAATTGATGCCGCACTGGTGCGAAACCGCGACTACGGCAGCCGCAGGGCGTACCTGATCGGCGGCGGCCTGGCGTCCATGGCTGCAGCCGCTTATCTGATCCGGGATTGTAATTTCCCCGGCTCCCACATTACCATCTATGAGGGAACCCATATCCTGGGGGGAGGAAATGACGGAGCGGGAACACCGGAAAAGGGTTATGTATGCCGCGGCGGCCATATGCTCAATGAAAAGACATATGAGAATTTCTGGGAGCTGTTTGATACCATTCCATCCTTAAAAAAAACAGGGCGCAGCGTTGCAGAGGAAATTCAGGAGTTTGCCCATTCTCATTCCGGACGTACCCATGGACGTCTGGCAGACCAGGAGGGAACGTTTTTAAATGTAAAATCCATGGGCTTTGATCAGGGGGACAGGATGGCTCTTTTCCGGCTTCTGCTGACAGATGAAAAGAAGCTGGACAGCCTGACCATAGAGGACTGGTTTAAGGAAACGCCTCATATATTTGAGACAAGCTTCTGGTATATGTGGCAGACTGCTTTTGCTTTTAAAAAGGGGAGCAGCCTGTCTGAATTCAGACGCCGTGTGAAGAGGATGCTGCTGGAGTTTGGCCGTATTGACACCAGGGAGGGCATGATCGGCCTGCCTCTCAATCCCTATGACAGCCTGATCCGTCCTCTGGAAGTTTATCTGCGTTCCAGAGGTGTGGAGTTTATAGAGGACTGTCAGGTGACAGATATGGAGTTTGCTTCCGGTTCAGGTATTACGGTTAAAACGCTGTACTTAAAACGCAGGCTTCAGGATGAGGATGAGTCAAGGGAGTCCTTTGCTTTTGAGAAAGCAGAACTGAAACCGGGAGATTTCTGCATTATGACAACGGGCTGTATGACGGACAGCTTTTCTTTGGGAGATATGGACACTCCGGCTCCTGCTCCGTCAAAAAAGTCCATGAGCAGCGAGCTATGGTCAAGGATTGCCTGTGTGAAGCCGGGAATGGGAGCACCGGAGCCGTTTTTTGCCTGTCCGGAGAAAAACGGCTGGATGAGCTTTACTGTGACAGCCAGGGGAGATGCGCTTTTAAAGGCGGTTGAGGAATTTTCAGGAAATGCTCCCGGAAGCGGGGCACTTATGACCTTTAAGGATTCCGGCTGGCTTATAAGCAGTACCGTGGCGGTTCAGCCTTATTTTGCAGGTCAGCCTGAGGATGTGACTGTATTCTGGGGCTATGGACTGTATCCGGAGGCAGAGGGGGATTATGTGAAAAAGCCCATGAAGGACTGCACGGGACAGGAGATCCTGAAGGAATATTTAAGCCATCTTCATGTAAATGAAAAGCGTATGGAGGAGCTGATGGATACGGTGATCAATGTGATCCCCTGCCGGATGCCTTATGCAGACGCGGCTCTTGCTCCAAGGAAATATACAGACCGCCCGAAAGTCATTCCGGCAGGTTCCGGAAATTTTGCCATGATCGGACAGTTTGTGGAAATACCGGAGGATACGGCGTTTACAGAGGAATATTCGGTACGGGCCGCCAGAATGGCTGTATACAGCCTGATGGATGTGCGCCGGAAGGTGATTCCTGTGACACCGTACTGGAAGCATCCCAGAGTGCTGCTTAAGGCAGTGCTTAAGGCGTTTCGGTAACTGCGGATATCAGGGAACAGAGGAGATGAAAATGGGAGGATTTTCCAATATTAAAAGTAAGCTTCTGGCAGAGCAGGTTCAGGAGCAGATTTATCACTATATTTTGGAGACGCCTCTTGAACCGGGCTCCAAACTTCCAAATGAGTTTGAGCTGGGAGAAAAATTTGGCGTGGGGCGCAGCACCATCCGGGAAGCGGTAAAGCTTTTGGTTTCCCAGGGGATTTTAGAGGTGCGCCGGGGATCCGGCACTTATGTGGTAAATACAACGCCTTCCGATCTGGATCCTCTGGGTTTAAGCGGAGCAGAGGATAAGATGGCGCTGGCGCTGGATCTGGTCAATGTGCGGCTGATCCTGGAGCCTGGTATTGCAGAAATGGCGGCATTAAATGCCACAGAGAAAGCAATTTTGGAGCTGCGCTGCTGCTGCGAACGGGTAGAGGAACGGATCGCTTCAGGAGATATGTACATTCAGGATGATATTGCTTTTCATACCAGCGTGGCCCGGTGCTCCGGTAATAAGGTGGTGGAGCAGCTGATCCCCATTATTGATACGGCAGTAATGATGTTTGTAAATGTGACCCACCAACGGCTTACAAAGGAAACCGTTATGACGCACAGAGCCATTGTGGACGCCATTTCCGATCGGGATCCCATTGGAGCAAAAACCGCCATGATGATGCATATGACCTACAACCGGAATATGATCCTGAAGCTGATCCGGGAGGAAAAAGAAAAAAATCACAAGGAGTAACAGGGTAAGATATCAGATGATTTTACCGTAAAAATTACATTATATGTTTGACAGGAGCCTGGATAAAGCGAAATATCTGGGCTTTTTGTGTATCATACCTAAAAAAACATCCGAGTTTTTGGCAAAAAGTAGAATAGTAGTCTGATGACTTGTAATTATATTTATGAAATGATATGATTAAAAAAGAAAACATCTGATGATTATGAAACGAAATTGTTATAGAAAGAAGGAGGAACCAACATGAAGGAACTGAACAGTCAGAGAGTAAGAGCACTTGCGCCGGAAAATGATCCCTTAAAGATTGGTATGGGATGGACGGTGGAGGATCTGGATAAGCCCCAGATCCTGGTAGAGAGCACCTTCGGGGACAGCCATCCGGGAAGCGCCCATCTGGATCAGTTTGTAGAGGAAGCCATGAGAGGAATCACCGACGCAGGAGCAAGAGGCGCCAGATATTATACAACGGATATCTGTGACGGCATTGCCCAGGGACATGACGGCATCAACTATTCTCTGGCTCACCGCGATATGATCGCAAATATGATCGAGATCCATGGAAATTCCACCGGCTTTGACGGCGGCGTATTTATTGCCAGCTGCGACAAGTCCGTACCTGCATGCCTGATGGGACTGGCAAGATTGGATATGCCTTCTATCGTGATCACCGGAGGCGTGATGGATGCAGGCCCTGATCTCTTAACACTGGAGCAGATCGGTATGTATTCTGCCATGTGCCAGAGAGGAGAGATTACAGATGAAAAGCTTACCTATTATAAGCACCACGCCTGCCCTTCCTGCGGAGCCTGCTCCTTTATGGGAACCGCTTCCACCATGCAGATCATGGCTGAGGCTCTGGGTCTGATGCTCCCAGGTTCTGCCCTGATGCCCGCTACCTGCGAGGACTTAAAGGAAATGGCCTACAAGGCAGGAAAACAGGTAATGGAGCTTGTAAAGAAGGGAATCAAGGTCAGCGACATTGTAACAGAAAAGGCCTTTGAAAATGCCATTATGGTACATGCTGCCATCTCCGGCTCCACCAATTCCCTGCTCCATATTCCGGCCATGGCCCATGAGCTGGGTATCGAGATTGATGCAGATACCTTTGACCGGATGCATCGGGGGGCTCATTACCTTCTGGATATTCGCCCCGCAGGCAAGTGGCCGGCACAGTTCTTCTACTATGCAGGCGGCGTTCCTGCAGTGATGGAGGAGATCAAGTCCATGCTCCACCTGGATGTGATGACCGTTACAGGAAAGACTCTGGGCGAAAATCTGGAGGACTTAAAGAAAAACGGTTTCTATGACAAGTGCGAGAGCTATTTAAAAAAATGGGGCTTAAAGCGCACCGATGTGATCCGTACCTTTGACGAACCCATCGGCACCGACGGAACGGTGGCGATTTTAAGAGGAAACCTGGCTCCGGAAGGCTCCGTTGTAAAGCATTCTGCAGTGCCGAAGGAAATGTTTAAGGCTGTATTAAAGGCAAGACCATTCGACTGTGAGGAAGATGCCATTGCAGCAGTGCTGTCCCACAAGATCCGGCCGGGTGATGCGGTATTTATCCGCTATGAGGGACCAAAGGGCTCCGGTATGCCTGAGATGTTCTATACCACAGAGGCCATTTCTTCTGATCCGGAGCTTGGAAAGACCATTGCTCTGATTACAGACGGACGCTTCTCCGGCGCTTCCAAGGGACCGGCTATCGGCCATGTGTCTCCTGAGGCCGCAGATGGAGGCCCCATTGCCCTGGTAGAGGAAGGGGATCTGATCCGCATTGATATTCCGGAGCGTGTTCTGGAAATCGTGGGAATCCACGGTCAGGAGATGACGAAGGAAGAGGTAGATAAGGTTCTGGCAGAACGCCGTGCGGCATGGAAGCCCAAGGCTCCGAAGTATACAAAGGGCGTGTTAAAGATTTATTCCGAACACGCGGTGTCTCCTATGAAGGGGGGGTATATGGTTTAAGAGTCGTGTGGGCCTCCCGTTCAGGCTCTCAGGGCTCCGGTTTCCGGCCATAAGAAAATCTAAGAGGATGCAATTTTTCTAAATGCAAAAGCCATATCAAAAACTCGCTGCGCTCAGACAGGTTTGATATGGCTTTTAACGAAAAATTGTATCCTCTAATATTTTCTTATGGCCTCCAAAGTCGCCCTGATAGCCTGAATGGGAGGCGGCGGAAGGGATGGCGGGAGTGAGATTTTGGGGATAGAAATGTATGGGGATTGACGGGAGTGAGGGATGGGGGTATGATGGTAGAGTTGACACAGAGATGTGGGAGGTGGAATTGGTGATATTTATTGGAGGCGTGAGCCAGGGACAGAAGATATTGAGTGAGGGGCTTGTGCGGCTTTGCGGGAGCTGTGGGAGCCATGGGCGGTATCAGGTGATCATGACGTATATGTATTTTAGCTTTTTCTTTATTCCGCTGTTTAAATGGAACCGGCGTTATTATGTGAAGATGGACTGCTGTGAGGCGGTTTATGAACTGGATCCGGTTGTGGGCAAGGCTGTTTTGAGAGGGGAAAACCCTGATATTGCAGAGGCAGACCTGCGTCTGGTGCAGGCGGGACGGTACGCCAAAACCTGGCAGGAGGGCTCTAAAAAGCCTCATAAAAAGTGTATGAGATGCGGGTTTGAAACAGATGAGGATTATAATTACTGTCCGGTCTGCGGAGGACGGATCTGAGAAATGTAGGATGCAGAATGCCTGTGGATGTGACAGGGGTTCTGCATTTTTTGGTGCTGTGGGAAGAAAACTTGTGTTTTGTTGCAGAAACAACGGAATTATTCTTAGAGATGTATTACAATGGCGGTATCATTAGCAGACAGGGAGGTTTGCTGTGAGGGCATATGGAAGAATTAAAAAAGGAGAGCGGATTATGATTAGAAAGATTATTAAGATTGACGAAGAGAAGTGTAATGGCTGCGGAGCCTGTGCGGCTGCCTGCCATGAAGGTGCGATAGAGATGATAGACGGCAAGGCGAAGCTGACCCGTGAGGATTACTGTGACGGACTGGGAGACTGCCTGCCTGCGTGTCCGGCAGATGCCATTGGGTTTGAGGAGAGAGAGGCTCCGGCATATGATGAGGCGGCTGTTTTGGCGGCTAAGAAAAAGACATCCTTTGAGCCGCTTCCCTGTGGCTGTCCGGGAATGCAGTCAAAGAGTATTCAGAGGGAACGTAATGCATGCAGTGAGCCAGTTGTTTCGGTTCACAGCCAGCTGTCACAGTGGCCGGTACAGATTAAGCTGGCTCCGGTGAATGCTCCTTATTTTGAGAATGCGAACCTTCTGGTGGCAGCGGACTGTACGGCTTATGCTTATGGAAATTTTCATAATGAGTTTATCCGAAACCATGTTACGCTGATCGGCTGTCCCAAGCTGGATGCGGGGGATTACAGCGAAAAGCTGACGGAGATTTTGGCAAATAATAACATTAAAAGCGTGACGGTTGTCCGTATGGAGGTGCCTTGCTGCGGAGGAATTGAGCAGGCTGTAAAAAAGGCTTTGCAGATAAGCGGCAGATTTATTCCCTGGCGGGTAGTAACCATTTCCACAGATGGGAGAATATTGGAATAAGCAGGGGGAGTTTTAAAAGAAATGGAAATCGCTTGACATATCCCGTCTTCCAGTGATATGCTGAGATACAACAGGGAGCTTGTGGAGCAGGCTGAGAGGGAGTAATCGAACTTCGACCTATCGTACCTGATTTGGGTAATGCCAACGTAGGGAAATATTTCGGCTGGATGTGAACATTGGTTCATGGGAGTGTATACACGGTCCGTTCCTTATGGGGCGGGCCTTTTGTATTGCAGGGATCCGGAGAAATTGCGGGAAGCAGGTTTTTTAGATTTTGGCATACAGACCCGTCCGGCAGCCTCTTTGGGAAGCGAAAACGTGCTTCAGGCACAGAATACAAGGAGGAAGAAAGATGGAATACACCACACAGATGGATGCCGCCAGAAAGGGCATTGTGACAGAGGAACTGAGAAAGGTGGCAGAGAAGGAGCATTTTGAGGTAAATGAGCTCATGGCTCTGGTAGCAGAGGGAAAGGCGGCAATTCCTGCCAATAAGAATCATCGCTGTCTGGATCCTAATGGAATCGGTTCTATGCTAAGGACTAAGATCAATGTGAACTTGGGAACCTCCAGAGACTGCAAGGATCTGGATATGGAGCTTGAAAAGGTAAACTATGCAGTTGGAATGGGCGCTGAATCTATTATGGATTTAAGCTCCTGGGGCGATACGCAGAAGTTCAGGAGAAAGCTTACAGCAGAGTGCCCGGCGATCATAGGAACAGTGCCGATTTATGACGCAGTGGTTTATTATCATAAGCCATTAAAGGATATTACCACAGAGGAATGGCTGAAGATTGTGGAAATGCACGCTGAGGACGGAGTGGATTTTATGACCATCCATGTAGGAATCAACCGCAGGACCGCACAGCGCTTTAAGGAAAATAAGCGCCTGATGAATATTGTATCCAGGGGCGGTTCCATTATTTTTGCCTGGATGGAGATGACGGGAAAGGAAAATCCGTTTTATGAGCATTATGACCGGATTCTGGAAATCTGTCGGGAGCATGATGTAACCATCAGCCTGGGAGATGCCTGCCGCCCGGGATGCATTGACGATGCCACAGACATTTCACAGATTGAAGAACTGGTAACGCTTGGAGAACTGACCCGCCGGGCCTGGGAAAAGGATGTACAGGTAATCGTTGAGGGGCCGGGCCATATGCCCTTAAACCAGATTGAGGCCAATATGAAGATCCAGCAGACCATCTGCAAGGGCGCTCCCTTCTATGTGCTGGGTCCTCTGGTAACGGATGTGGCTCCCGGATATGACCATATTACTGCGGCCATCGGCGGGGCGATTGCAGCCTCAAGCGGAGCTTCCTTTTTGTGCTATGTGACGCCGGCGGAGCACCTGCGGCTTCCGGATCTGAATGATGTAAAGGAGGGAATCATCGCTTCCAGAATCGCAGCCCATGCGGCGGATATTGCAAAGGGAATCAAAGGCGCTGCGGACTGGGATCGCCAGATGAGTCTTGCCAGAAAGAAGCTGGACTGGGAAAAGACCTTTGAGCTTTCCATTGATCCGGAAAAGGCCAGAAATTACCGGGCGTCTGCAAAGCCGGAAAAAGAGGATACCTGTTCCATGTGTGGCAATTTCTGTGCAGTGAAAAATATGAACCGGATTTTAGACGGAGAAATTGTAAGCATTTTTGATGAGTGATTTAAGAGAGAATGAGGGAAATCAGATATGAAATTTGACAGAAGGCAGCTTATGGTTTACGCAGTGACAGACCGGGCCTGGACCGGGAAAATGAGCTTGTGCGAGCAGGTAGAGGCTGCGTTAAAGGGCGGAGCTACCATGGTGCAGATGAGGGAAAAGGGCCTGACGAATGATACGGTGCAGGATTATCTGGAGGAGGCTCGAAGCCTGCGGGCTCTCACGGAGCGGTACAAGGTCCCTCTGATCATTGATGATAATATAAAGCTGGCTCTTCTGTGCGGTGCTGACGGCGTCCATGTGGGACAGAATGACATGGATGCCGCACAGGCCAGAGCGCTCCTTGGGCCGGATAAGATTCTGGGCGTTACAGCGAAAACAGTGGAGCAGGCCCTGAAAGCTCAGGAGCAGGGAGCAGATTATTTGGGAAGTGGAGCCGTATTCGGCACCTCCACCAAAGCCGACGCCCTTCCTATGACTATGGAGCGGTTGGGAGAGATCTGCAGGTCCGTTTCCATCCCGGTTGTGGCAATCGGGGGGATCTGCCTGGAAAATATTGGAAAGCTTAAAGGCAGCGGGGCAGCCGGAGCGGCTGTAGTGTCCGGGATCTTTGGGGCAGAGGATATTGAAGGAACGGTCAGACAGATGAGAGAGATGGTTGGGGAGTGGGGGAGGCATTGCCCATAAGGACGAATATATAACCTTTGGAGCATCCACTTTGGAGTGGGTGCTTTCTTTATATCTTGATCATAAAGTGACTGGATATGGCTTTTAAGTATTTTTTCCCTGAAAATAAAAATGAACCTATACCACCTCATTCCCCTCTATATAACAGGTGCACCCCAAAAGACAACAAAATGATTCAACAAGAAACAAGGAGGAACGGCCATGGATGAGCAGTGGGCCAAAAGCCTGGCATGCAGGGTTGCGGCGGGAGACCGGGAGGCATTTGACGAGTTGATGAGACATTTTTATCCGGGCCTTCTGCGGGCAGCGTATCTGATCGCAGGAAACAGGGCAGACAGTGAGGACATTGTTCAGGAGACATTTACTGCCTGCTGGATCAACCGGATGCGAATCCGGGATCCGGAGCATATAGGGAAATGGCTTTATCGAACCATGACCAGAGAAGCATGGCGGGTGGGAAGAAGGAATAGGAGAGAACAGCCTGTAGAGGAGGTGCTTTCTGAGGATACCTCCGGAAATGGATCTGTGCTGGATGATGTAGTAAATGCTTCCGGAAGGCAGGAACTGTTTGCAGCTATAGCAGCTCTTCCGGTCAAACAGCGTACTGTTTTAGTGTTGTATTATTATAATGGAATGTCCACACGGGAGATTGCAGCAGTGGCGGGCTGTTTGGAAGGAACTGTAAAATCCCGGCTGTTTACAGCCAGAAAAAATCTGAAGACAGCGCTTACAAAGGAGCGCACCATGGGGAGGGAGGCACTTTTATGAAGCAGCTGACAGGCAGAGAAGATGAAAAAATGGATTCGTTTCTCCGGAATGCATTGAAGGAACAGGCAGAGACGCTGGCGATCGGGCCAGAGCAGACAGAACGGATGTGCAGAGGCGTTTATCAGAGAATAGAGGAGGAAGGTTCAATGAGAAAAACATGGAATATAAGGAAAACAGTCGTTGTGGCAGCAGCAGTATGTTTGGTTGGAGCAATGACCGCAGTGGCGGCAGGGCAGGTAAAAACGGCCATATCCTCCTCCAGCCATGCGGAGGATTTCACGGAATACAGCCAGCTGGCAGAAAAAGAAGAGCAGCTGGGGCTTAAAACAAAGGCGCCAGAGGCATTTTCAAACGGATACCGCTTTGCATATGGTACTCCTGTTTACAGCAGGGGAGAGGATGAGCAGGGAAATGTGGTAAAGGAGCAGCAGGATCTGTCTCTGATGTATTCAAAGGAAAATATGGCGGATCTGAGCCTGAATATCGAACACGGCAATTTATTTGATGAATCCGATGCTCCCGATCAGACCGCCGTGCATGAGGGGATTACCTTAAAGTACAGCCAGGATCATTACCGTATGGTTCCCCCGGATTATGAGCCAAGCGCAGAAGAGAAGGCCCAGGAGGCAGCCGGAGAGCTGGTTATTTCATACGGTACAGACCAGGTGATCGACCAGACAGCCCAGACGCTTACCTGGGAGGACAACGGACAGTTTTATACTCTTCTGGGCTTTGATGTGGAAATGACGCCGGAGGAATTTTACCAGATGGCAGGAGAGATCATAGACGCAGAATGATCTATGAAGCTTTGCAGGTCTCTACAAAAAGCCGGAACAGCCCCATGGCCGCCGGGTCATTCGGCCAGAGATATTCCGGATGCCACTGTACCCCAAGAAAAAAGGGGTAATCCGGCTTTTCTACAGCCTCGATGACTCCATCCGGAGCCCAGCCTACAGGTATAAGGCCCGGAGCAGCATCCTTAATGGCCTGATGATGCTGGCTGTTGACAGAAATACGCTCCAGGCCGCCGGAAGCCTTTGACAAAAGGCTTCCCTTTTTTATATCCACATGATGAGACGGCACGGTATAGTAAAAGGGCTGCTTATGAGCCAGAGGAAAGGTTCGCTCCATCTGGCTTGGGATATCCTGGTAAATGGTTCCGCCAAGAGCCACATTTAAAAGCTGTATGCCCCGGCAGATACCTAAAATGGGCTTTTTCAGCTCCATGGCAGCTTTAAGGAGGCGGATTTCCATGGAATCTCTGACAGGAGATACATTCCCGCAGGCAGAATGTGTTTCATCCCCAAATAAAAAGGGATGAAGATCCGGGCCGCCAGAAAAGAGAAAGCCGTCACACATGGCGGCCAGCTGGCGCCAGTCCTCGTCGGTGCCTTCCAGAGGAAGAAGGATCGTCAGACCGCCGGCTGCCCGGATTGCTCTGGGGTAGGTGGGGCGGAGGCTGGTGTCGTCATTTTCTGTATTGTGTGAAGGTGTGATACCGATGATGGGTTTTACAGGTGTCATAAGAATCCTCCTTAACAAAAAAAGACCACTGCGCGTCTGCCTTTTGGCATATGCAGTGGTCTTTTATGTAGCTGAATTAAGCCTCGATAGCGCCTGTTGGGCAAGCAGCTGCACAAGTTCCGCAGTCGATGCAAGCGTCAGCGTCGATAACGTACTTGCCGTCTCCCTCAGAGATTGCATTTACTGGACATTCGCCAGCACAGGTTCCGCAGCTTACGCAAGCGTCAGTAATTACGTGTGCCATAATGAAAGTACCTCCTTTATTTAATGTATACATTGTTCTTATATTCTATACTAAAACTCTTAATTATTCAAGAGGAAAATGCTGCCGGAAAGGCAGGGGATTGTACAAATTTGAAAGCAATCCCCTATAGTCCCCGGCTTTCCCTCATTCCTTTCAGGATGATCTGGCGGGCTTTTGCAGCTGCTTCTTTTGAAAGAGGAGCAGTGTGTTCAAGGGGATATGGGATTCCCAGATTTTTGTATTTCACCTTTCCCATATCGTGATAGGGCAGTACGTCCAGAGCCTTAATATTGGAACGCATTCCCAGATATTGGCCAAGCCTTAGAAGATATTCCTCCTGGTCTGTGATTCCCGGAACCACTACATGGCGGATCCATACAGGGATTTTCTTTTCCTCAAGATAAGATTCAAAGGCCATCACCGGCTGCTGGGGCTGGCTGCAGAGCTTTTCATGCTCCGTCGGGTCAATGTGCTTGATATCTAAAAGCACCAGATCGGTTACAGCCATCAGGCGGTCAAACTGCTCCAGGACAGCCGGATTTTCCGGATGGAAGGTGATGCCGGAGGTGTCCAGACAGGTGTGGATGCCCCTTTTTTTTGCCTCTGTAAAAAGCTCTGTTACAAAGCGGATCTGCATCAGGGGTTCCCCGCCGCTGACTGTGATTCCGCCTTTGGTATAGAAATGCTTCATTTTATCATACTGGGCTAAAAGCTCCTCCACTGAGGTGAGAGTGCCGCCCTTTGGATCCCAGGTATCGGGATTATGGCAGTAAAGGCAGCGCATGGGACATCCGCTTAAAAATACTACCATGCGGATTCCCGGCCCGTCTACCGTACCGCAGCTTTCAATGGAATGTACCCGTCCTGACATAATGAAAACCTCCGTTTCTTAAAAGCCGCAGGCAGATGCCGGAATGCATCTGCCTGTTCGGTCATCATATGATTAAATAGCGTCGTGGAAGGTTCTGGAAATAACCTCGTCCTGCTGTGCCTTTGTGAGCTTGTTGAAGTTTACGGCATAGCCGGAAACGCGCACAGTGAGCTGAGGATATTTTTCAGGATGAGCCTGAGCGTCCAGAAGAGTCTCTTTGGAAAATACATTTACATTTAAGTGATGTCCTCCCTCAGCGGCATATCCGTCTAACAGGGATACCAGGTTGTCGATCTGTGCCTCGCTTGCTTTTACCATAGTGATTGTCCTCGCTTTCTTAAAAATAAAGTTGGTTAAATGCTGCTTAAGCTTCCTCGCTGTCTGCTTCCGTGTCCAGACCCTCAAAAAGGTTTCCGCCCACTTCACAGCCGGCGCAGCCGTTTAATTCTACTTCCAGGTCGCCCATGAAGACCTGATCGTCCTTTCCAAGTGCTCCCGGAATAATGGAGAATGTGTTGGAAATACCGTCCTGCGCATCACGGAATGGAAGCTTCGCTACAGATGCCAGGGAAGCAACTGCGCCGTGGCTGTCTCTGTGGTGCATAGGGTTGGCGCCTGGTGCAAAGGGCTGTCCGGCCTTTCTTCCGTCAGGAGTAGAGCCGGTATTTTTTCCATAAACTACATTGGAGGTAATGGTTAAAATGGAAGTGGTAGGGATACCGCCTCTGTAGGTGTGATTTCCCTTGATATAGCTCATAAAGGTGTGTACAAGGTCAGAAGCAATCTGATCCACCCGGTCATCATTATTTCCATATTTCGGGAAATCTCCCTCTACAATGTAATCGGTTACAATGCCCTTTTCGTTGCGGACGGTCTTTACCTTTGCATACTTGATGGCAGATAAGGAGTCAGCCACAACGGACAGGCCGGCAATACCGGTTGCAAACCAGCGTGTTACCTTCTTGTCATGAAGAGCCATCTGCAGGCGCTCATAGCAGTAGCGGTCATGGTTGTAGTGGATGATGTTTAAGGCATTTACATAAACGCCTGCCAGCCATTTCATCATATCCTTATACTTGTCCATTACCTCGTCATAATCCAGGTATTCGCTGGTAACGGGGCGGTACTTAGGTCCGATCTGCTTGCCGGAGATCTCGTCTACGCCGCCGTTGATGGCATAGAGCAGACACTTTGCCAGGTTAGCTCTTGCGCCGAAGAACTGCATTTCTTTGCCCACGCGCATACTGGAAACACAGCAGGCGATTGCGTAATCATCACCATGTGTTACACGCATGAGGTCGTCATTTTCATACTGAATGGAGGAAGACTCAATGGAGGTTTTTGCGCAGAAGCGCTTAAATGCCTCAGGCAGCCTTGTGGACCACAGTACGGTCAGATTTGGCTCAGGCGCAGTACCCAGGTTCTTTAAGGTGTGCAGGTAGCGGAAGGACATCTTTGTTACCAGAGGACGTCCGTCCAGGCCGATGCCGCCGATGGACTCAGTTACCCAGGTAGGATCGCCGGAGAACAGTTCATTGTACTCAGGAGTACGGGCGAATTTCACCAGACGCAGCTTCATGATAAAGTGGTCTACAAACTCCTGGATTTCCTGCTCGGTGTACGTTCCTGCCTTTAAGTCGCGCTCGGCATAGATATCTAAGAAGGTTGAGGTGCGTCCCAGGGACATAGCTGCGCCGTTCTGCTCCTTTACGGCTGCCAGATAGCCGAAGTACAGCCACTGGATGGCTTCCTTTACATCCTTTGCAGGCTTTGAAATATCAAAGCCGTAGATGCGTCCCAGCTCCTTTAATTCCTCAAGTGCACGGATCTGCTCGGAAAGCTCCTCCCGCTCACGGATTACATCAGAGTACATAATGGTTCTGGTAGAATCCTTCTCCTCTTTCTTCTCTTCGATCAGAGCATCTACACCGTAAAGCGCTACACGGCGGTAATCGCCGATAATGCGTCCACGTCCGTAGGCATCCGGAAGACCGGTGATGATGTGGCTGGAACGGCAGGCTCTCATCTCCGGGGTGTAGGCGTCAAATACGCCCGCATTGTGGGTTTTTCTGTGCTTTGTGAAAAACTCTACGATTTCAGGGTCTACCTCATAGCCGTTGTCCTGGCAGGCCTTTACTGCCATGCGGATACCGCCGTAAGGCTGCAGCGCCCGCTTAAAGGGTTTGTCTGTCTGGAAGCCCACAATGGTTTCTTTATCTTTATCCAGGTATCCGGGGCCATGAGACGTAATGGTGGAAATGATCTTGGTATCCATATCCAGTACGCCGCCGGCCTCACGCTCTTTGGCAGAGAGCTCCATTACCTGATTCCAGAGAGCCTCTGTATTTTTTGTAGGCCCTTCAAGGAAGGCGTCATCGCCGTCGTAGGGGGTGTAGTTTTTCTGGATGAAGTCGCGGACATTGATTTCATGCTGCCATACACCTGGTGTAAATGTGTTCCATTCTGTTCTCATGGACGTTTCCTCCTGTAAAATGTGATTTGGGGATACTTTTTGGGGTATCTCTTTGAATAAAGTTAGTCTACTATAATTTCATGAAAAAATCTGTTGCAAATGCAACAAATCAATAAAATTGTATACTGTATCCCAAAAAATACATAACTTTAGACAAACAATACTATACCAGAAAAATTGAAAAATGATACAGGAAAATACAGGGCTTGCCAAAAAAAACAAAATGTATTATGCTGATAAAAGCGAATAAAAATGCGCAGAATACTTTTAATATGAAAGTATTACAGATAATAAGGAGGAAAATACAGATGAAGATTGAAAAGACAATGCTCATCGGCGAGCTGATCCAGATGCATGAGTTGATCCCTCAGATGCTGATGGGCGCTGGCATGCACTGCTTAGGCTGCCCGGCTTCTCAGGCTGAGTCTCTGGAAGAGGCCTGCATGGTACATGGGATTGACTGCGATACCCTGGTATCCCAGATGAATGAAATTCTTGCTGATAAGTAAGACAGGTCTGCATATGCGGAGACAGGATAGGGCTGCTTTAAGATGCTTTTGGGGCATTTAAGGCAGTCTTATTTTTACGATAGGAGGTATTTGGAGAAATGGGGCGTTTTAAACCCTTTGCAGCCTGTGTGTTTCCGGCCGTATTTGCCTTTGCGCTCTCCGGGATCTATGCGATCGTAGACGGATTTTTCGTAGGACGCAGCATTGGAGATACGGGACTTTCGGCCATCAATATTGCATATCCGGTCACTGCCCTGATCCAGGCAGCGGGTACAGGGATTGGTATGGGAGGAGCGGTTATGTATTCCGTTCGTCTGGCAGAAAAGAGGGACAGCGAGGCGGAGAATTTTATGAAGGGCGTCTTTTTTTATCTTGCCCTTACAGGCATTCTGCTTACAGTCATTTTATTTCCCTTAACAGACCCTCTGCTGTCCCTTATGGGAGCAGATGGAGAGCTGATGAAGCCCGGACGGGAATATCTGTCCGTTATTGTTCTGGGTTCTGTTTTTCAGGTCTTTGGAACCGGCGTTGTACCGCTGATCCGCAATCAGGGAAAATCGATACAGGCCATGTACTGTATGATCGGCGGTTTTGTGACTAATATTTTTTTAGATTATCTCTTTGTCTGGGTTTTACGGCTTGGAATGGCGGGAGCGGCCTGGGCCTCTGTGGCAGGACAGGCCGTCACCATGGCAGGCGGCCTTTTGTGTATGAGAGGGCAGAAAATCCCGGTGGGGATCCCGCGCCAGGCGCTTTCCGTTTTTTTCAGCATTTGGCGGATCGGGCTGGCTCCCTTTGGAATTACCATGTGCCCGATGATTTCGCTGCTCCTTATGAACCGGGCGTCCCTTCAGTACGGAGGTTCTGAAGGTGTGGCCTGCTATGCCTGTATTGCCTATGTGATCACAATTATGTATCTGATCCTTCAGGGGGTGGGGGATGGGAGTCAGCCTCTGATGAGCCGCTTTTACGGCGAGGATAATAAAAAAGAGGTCCGCATTACGCGGACCATGGCATATGCAGCCGCCGCCGTCATGGGAGTGGCGCTGGCAGTGCTTTTGTATTGGTGCAGAAACGGGATCGGAGTTCTGTTTGGAGCATCCGAAACCGTATCTCTGGCAGTTGGAACGGATCTGTATATATTTCTGGCGGCGGTGCCGTTTCTGGCCTTTCTGCGAGTTACAACTGCCGGCTTTTACGCCACAGAACAGACCCGATTTTCCTATATGATCGTTTATGGAGAACCCATATTTTTAGCCCTTCTGCTTCCTGCGCTCCCGGCCTGGATGGGATTAAAGGGCGTCTGGTGGAGCCAGACCGGAGCCCAGATCCTTACGGCCCTTATGGGCTGGGGGCTTAAGCTCTGGTCAGACCGGGTGCATGGATACACTGCAGATGCGGTTTAATCCAGATCCTTTGGCAGCAACAGATTCAGTGTCACTGCAGTAAGGGTAGCGATTACTACGGGAGAGGTTCCGAAAATGGTTTTCGCCCATTCCGGGAACTGTGCGAAGCAGTCTGCTACCTGGATTACGCCGATGCCCAGGGCAACGGATAAGCCTACAACGGCTGTATTTCTGGTATTAAGTCCTTCTTTTACCACAAGCTTGATGCCGGTCATGGCGATCATGGCAAATACGGATACGGTAGCGCCGCCCAGTACGCAGGAGGGAACAGTAGTCAGCAGGGCAGAAAACTTGGGAATCAGTCCTGCCAGCACGATTATCACTGCAGCCAGTCCCAGAACCACGCGGTTTACGACCTTTGTCATGATGACAATACCTACGTTCTGGCTGAAGGTTGCAGTAGGAAGCCCGCCGAAGAGGGAGTCGATGATACTGATGATACCGTTTCCGATGATGCCTCCGGACATTTCTTCAGATTGAACCGGACGGTTTAATCCGCCGCCTGCGGTTGAAGTAAAGTCGCCCATGATTTCCAGAGAGCCCACCACAAACATGATCGCCATGGAAATGATGGCTGTAATGTCAAATTTCATTCCGAAGTATAAGGGTGGGGTGAACTGGAACCAGCTGGCCTCGCCTATGCTTTCAAAGGAAATCATTCCCAGCGCAAGTGCTGCCAGATAGCCGCAGACAATGCCGATGAGGATAGAGGCCATCTTGCAGATTCCTTTTGTAAAATAGTTAAAAAAGGTTACAATTACCAGTGTAAAGATTGCCAGAGCCCAGTTTTTTACGCTTCCGAAATCCGGCGCTCCGGAGCCTACCGCCATATAGGTAATGGCGGTAGGGTACAGGGAAAATCTGATGGTAAATACCACTGTTCCCGTTACCAGAGGAGTGAAAATTTTACTTAGCTTATTATAAAATAATCCTACAAGGATTGCCACAAAGCCGCCTGCCAGCTGTGCTCCCAATATGGTGGGCATTCCGAACTGTGCTCCCAGGGCAATCAGCAGGGGCACATGGGCAAAGCTGGCGCCCATGATAACGGGAAGCCCTGAGCCGCAGAGCCGGAAGGGTGGAAAGAGCTATATGAGTGTGGCAAGCCCGGAGATCAGCAGAGAGGCCTGAATTAAGCGGACCTGATCGGATGCGCTTAATCCGGTGACTCCGGAAAGAATAATGGCCGGTGTAACGCAGCCCACAATCATGGCGACTACATGCTGGGCGGCCAGAGGAAGGGCCTCTGAAAACCGCGGGATGCCGTTTACTTCTGTTACTTTAGCGTATTGCTTCTGACTCATTTTACCTTTTCCTTTCTGTGGACTGTGGCCTTATGGCTGATTGAGATAGTCAGTCACAAGAGCATTTGCCTCCTCTGTAACTTTCTCTTCATCAATTCCGGTGAGCTTTCCTTCTTTCACCACAACATTTCCATTTACAACCGTATAATCCACGCTGCTCTTTAAACCAACGGTGCAGAGCATGGAGGTTACGTCAAACTGAGCGCCCACCAGCTCCAGCCGGTTTAAGTCAACAAGGAAGAAGTCGGCAGCCATACCGGGAGCAATCCGTCCCAACTTTTCACGGCCTAAAAGGCTGGCGCTGCCTGCAGTTGCCATTTTTAAGATATCATATCCGCCGGGGGCCTGATTGCTGCTGTTTAAGCGGTGGAGAAGGTAGGCCACGCGCATTTCCTCCAGCAGGTTGGAGCCGTCATTGCTGGCGGAGCCGTCTACCGCAAGGCCTACGGGAACACCCAGTTCAAGCATCTGAGGAATCTTCGCAATGCCTGAGGACAGCTTCATGTTTGAAATCGGACAGTGGGCAACTCCGGTTTTGGTTCGGGTCAGATATTTAAGCTCTTCATCAGTAAAATGAATTCCGTGAGCATACCATACGTCATCCCCTGTCCAGCCCAGGCTTTCCATATATTCCAGAGGGCGCATATGAAAATGGCTTAAGGTGAAATTTTCCTCATCCTTCGTCTCTGCCAGATGGGTGTGGAGGCGTACCTTCAGCCTGCGGGCCAGCTTTGCAGATTCGCGCAGCAGCTCTCCGGATACGCTGAAGGGAGAACAGGGAGCCAGAGCTACCTGATGCATGGCATAAGGGTCCGGGTCATGGAACTTCTTTACGGCCTCTTCGCAGTCGGAGAGGATTTCATCCACGGTCTGAACCACGCTGTCAGGAGGAAGCCCTCCATCCTTTACGCTTAAATCCATGCTTCCTCTGGTGGCATGGAAACGGATGCCCAGGGCGTCGGCGGCTGCAAACTGGGCGTCCAGAATTCCCTTATTATGGCCCTTTGGGAATACATAGTGGTGATCCAGACAGGTAGTACAGCCATTTTTAAGCAGTTCGCCCATACCGGTAAGAGAACTGTAGTATGCTACGTTCTCGTTTACATTTTTCCATATTTCGTATAAAGTTTTCAGCCATGGAAACAGCTCCATGTTCTGTACCTGAGGTAAATTCCGACTGAATGTCTGATATAAATGATGGTGTGTATTGATTAAACCGGGATACATCACCATATGGGATGCGTCGATCACATCATCCGCTGTCATGTCCTCCTGCCCGATCCGGACAATGATTCCATCCTGTACCAACACATTTACGCCATTCAGTACGCGGTCATCTGTGTCACATGTTACAAGATGTTTTACATTTTTGATAAGCAGTGTTTTCATATCACTGACCTCCTTAAAATCATCTGTGCATCATTGACTATATGACTGGTATACTGCTGGCGGTAAAAGGGAAACCATAAACCCAGCTATGTTTTAGACAGCTATATAGATATGATCTTGTCAAAGAACGATGCTTCCACGACAGTCTGCCGTGTGTGTTATAATTATAACAATCAAAAATGGGAGATACAATGTCAATAAGTACAGAATAAACCTCAAAAAAATTGGTAATATCTAACAAAAATTGGTCAGAAAAAAGCAGCTCCCTGTGAGGAACTGCTCTTAACGTATGTTTGGCCTGCAAGGGCCTTCGGATCATAGGCTGTTATCGGATGAGCTGCAGCTTTTTAAGCGCATCCTCCCGGATGACGGTTTCATAATGTTCCTTAAAGTAGGCTTCACCTGCAGAATCTCCGGCCAGTTTTTTGCCATATTCTGCCAGTATGTTGCATATTCTTGAGAAACCGTGTTCATCTGAATCCCTGCGATCCAATACCAGATAATACTGGCGTGTTCCGGGCTTTTTATAAAGTGCATTGGCGACTGTGCAGATATCAGCGACAGCGGCTGCGGCTTCTGCTGCACGATCCAGATCCTCAAATAGAAAGATCCTCAGCGGTTTTCCGATCTGTTTTGTGGAAGCGGTTTCACTATCAGCAGGAACCTGAGGGCTGTCCGTCATATCAGCCATATGCTGGGAAAGAAGGCGTCCCAGATCACCGGCTCCCTCTAAAAATTCTCCGGCCGGGTCAGGCAGGATCTCTTCCTGTGTTTCTTCTGCAGCAGGAGAGAACCGGGCAAACCGTGTGTCAAGCTCTTCGGGATCCTCTATCTTAGTGATCACCAGCATAATGCTTTCAGAAGAAAGAGGAATGGCCTCTACCATCAGGGGAATATCCTCTGCTTCAAAACCTACTTCATTGGAAGCGCGCTGAATCATCTCGCGGAACAGCTTTTTTGCTTTTTCCGTACCGTAAGCCAGTTCGACAATATTGATATTACGGGCGCTCAAGTCAAAGCTGGTGAGCGTACACCGTATTTGATTTTCGTTGATTCGTTCTATCTTCATCGGATCACTTCCTGTTCTGTATATATTTAAAAATGGGTAAACTTCTACAACATAAATATACTACATAACAGGGGGAAATATCAACTGTTTTTCGGTGGTTATCCTCTCGACCATAGACAAGTTACAAAAAATAGAGTAACATTTCCACATGAGATGATATTGTAACGAAAGGAGGGGGAGACAGAGAAGGAGATACTGTTTGGTAAGTATGAATTGATCCAAAAAGCAGGCTCAGGATGTACAGGTACAGTCTGGAAGGCCCGCCATCTGGGGCTGAATGAGTACCGGGCGGTTAAATGTGTGCCCAAGTACAAGGTGGATCACGCTGCTTTCTGCGCGGAGGCCATGGTGCTGAAGAATCTCGATCATCCGGGGATTCCGCTGGTTTATGACTTGGAGGAGGATGCAGATTACTTTTATCTCATTGAAGAATATCTGGAAGGCTGTTCTCTATATGCCCTGATAAAAGATCAGGGTACACTTCAGGAAGATTTGGCAGTTCGGTATGGACTGCAGATCTGTTCTCTTGTTGAATATTTACATCATTCTTGCAATCAACCCATTTTACATTTAGATCTACAACCGAATAATCTGATCATCTGGAATGATACGGTGCGCCTCATTGACTTTGATCATGCGGCGGATCGGATCAGTGCCAATGCCGCCAGAGTACGATACGGCACAGAAGGCTGTGCAGCGCCTGAGCAATATACCTCAGACCATCCGTTAGATGAACGGACAGATATCTATGCCATTGGTGCGGTCCTTCGATTTATGGTAAAGGGAACCCTGAAGCCGGACGCTGAAAACGGACTCATGCTGCGGGAACCTTTGGAGGCGGTGATCAGAAAATGCATGGAACCGGATATGGAGCTGCGTTATCAGACTGCGGCGGAGACAGGAAAAGCTCTGGGACAGCTTTTGGCTGCAGAGCAGGCAAAGGGGTGTCTGAAAAGGGATCAGAGGAAAGCAGAAGAAAAGTCGATATCATCTCACAGGATCATCTTGACGGGGAACCGGCCCGGAGCAGGTGTGACCCATCTGGCCCTGGGGCTTTGCATTTATCTAAAAAGCCATGGAGTCCGCGTGCTGTATGAGGAAAGGAATCGTACAGGGGCTGTAAGGAATCTTGCAAAGGCTCTGGGGGGAGTTCGAAGCGGAAGGGACGGGATCCTGAATATGAAGGGGCTTGATATCATGCCCTGGTATGGTCCGGCGGCCTGTTTTGAGGAGCCGAAACGGGACTTTGATATTATACTAAAGGACTTTGGAACAGACTGGAGAAGCGCTGGAGAGGATTTAAAAAGAGAAGGCGGGGTCTGTCTTGGAATTGTCTGTCAGAGCCTGTGGGAGAGGGGATTGACAGACAGGATGGCAGAGGAGCTGATCGGACTGGAACCGGTGCTGCAGAAGCCATATCCCTTGATCCTGATAAAACGCGGGACAAAAAGGAGGGGAGAAAAGCCTGGGAGCCTGTATAGAAGGGCAGCTGTATTTGCCAGTCCATATTATGAAGATCCGTTTCATCCTGATTTGGTGGCGGCAGGTTTTTTTGAGGCTGTCTGGAAGGAAATTTCTCTTTTCCTGCCTGCCGGGAAAATGGAAGGGGGAAGGAGAAAATGCTGGGGAAAAAGTCGCCGGCAGTAAATACGCGCAGTCCAAGGATAACCGGTATCTGCGGGGCGGGAAGGTCTGTGGGAACCACTCATCTGGCAGTTTGGAGCGCTAATTATCTGGCAAGCTGCTGTCAGAAAAAGACAGCGGTGGTGGAGTGGAGTTCCCATAGTGATTTTGTCCACCTGTGTCTGGATGATAAAAATGGACAGACTGCCAGGGCTTTTCGGCTGTTGGAGGTAGATTATTACCCACAGGGAGAAAAGGAAGCTCTGGCATCCTGTATCCGATCCGGATATGAAGAGATACTGATCGATTTTGGCCCCGTGAGACAGGAAATACGCGCAGAATGGTTCCGGTGCCAGATACGGATTCTGACAGCATCCCTGTCAGAATGGAAGCTTGAAGCATTTTTGGAATTTCTTGCAGAGGAAGAAGAACTGGGAAAAGGATGGAATTGTATGGCTGCCTTTGGCAGTAAGGCCATAAGACATGAGATAGAAAAGCAGTTTCGGATTCCGATAGAGAAAATTCCGTTTTCAGAGGATGTATTTCAGGTAGATAAAACAGCCATGGCGTGGTTTGGAAAACGGTTTCCATGATTCGGCCTGTACAGAAGAAAACCGGTTTCCGTTGCAAAAGAGAATATCAGCAGTTGTTTTTTTCTTAAAGGGAGTATATGTCACGTTTTGCCTCCAGACTGTAAGAAAGGAACATCTGCAGGGAGGTTATATAATGTATGGTAAAGAATCTGGAGAAGTCAGGACACAGCAAATGAACTATCTGGATGGTCTCAGGCGATTCAGAGATAAGGGAGTTTCTGTTCTGGTAGATGGGATGGAATGTCTGGAAGAAGAATGGAGCCGCATTTTTGAAACGGGAGAGGACGGAGGTTTCTACATGGGGGATTTTATCTGCTCAGAACAGGGCAGCTTAAAGGAAATCCGTTTTGACCGAGTATACTTGACAGATTCCGGACAAACCAGAAGATAACAAAAGAGGCTGCAATAGCCTGTACATATTCAGATACCGACGGAAGCTGCTGCCGTATGGGACAAGAAGATACCGTCCCGGCCTGCAAGCAGGCAGCAGCTTACCGGCGGTATTTTTGCGTGCACATATTTTTTGCTCCTCTTTCCGGGGATTCTATGATAAAATAGAAACCAGATATACGGACGGGGCCTTTTGGGGCGCACAGACAGGATCGGAGGAAAAAATGAGGAGCAGAAGAAGAAAAAGACGCAGTTTCGGCCCGCTTCTTGCGGTGGTTTTTCTCCTTCTTCTGATTGCGGGAGCAGCGGCAGGCTTTGTGATCGGAAGACGGTATATGCCGGGAAAAGAGATGGCGGATAAGGCAGAGTTATTTCATATAAAGGGCAGCCAGGTGGCGATCCTTTTAAATAATGAGCTTCAGGAAGAAAAAGGAATTTATGAAGACGGACAGGTATATCTGCCCATAAGCTGGGTAAACGAATATGTGAATGAGCGGTTTTACTGGGATGAAACGGAAAAGCTGCTGGTATATGCGCTGCCGGAGGAAATCGTATACGCGGATGAGTCCGATATGGGAGAACAGGGGACTCTTTTGAAGGTAAAAGAAGGGGAAGCATACCTGTCGTTGGGACTGATCATGAATTATTCAGATATCCGTCAACAATCCTTTGATACCAGCCAGATCAAACGTGTATTTATAGACACGGTATGGGGGACTGTAAAAACCGCTCAGGTCCGCAAAAAAAGTATCCTCAGGGTAAAGGGCGGAATCAAGAGCGACATCATTACAGAGCTTTCTGAAAAAAGTACGGTTCAAGTGCTGGAATCTATGGATAAATGGTCTAAAGTGAGAACGGAAGACGGTTATATCGGATATGTGCAGAACCGGCGTCTGGAAAAGGAACAGGAGATCACGCCTCAAAGTCAGTTTGAAGCGCCGGTTTATACAAGCATTTCCATGGGTGAAAAGGTGCGTCTGGGATTCCATCAGGTTACCAGAAAGGAAGCAAACAGCACTCTTAAGGAATATGCACAGACGGCAGAGGGGATGAATGTGATTGTTCCCACCTGGTTTAATGTGATTGGAAATGACGGCACTTACACTTCTCTTGCCAGCAGGGATTATGTGGAACAGGCCCATGATATGGGGCTTAAGGTATGGGCTATGGTGGAAAATGTGAGCACTAAAGAGAGCGTGAAAGAGCTGGATACAAAGAAGCTTATGTCTGTGACCTCTAACCGCAGAAAACTCATTGAAAATCTGATGAAAGAGGCAGATACCTATGGGTTTGACGGTTTCAATCTGGACTTTGAAAGCCTGAAGGCAGAAGCCGGTCCCCATTATGTTCAGTTTATCCGGGAAATGTCTGTGGCCTGCAGAAAAAAAGGGCTGGTGCTTTCGGTGGATAACTATGTGCCATCAGCATATACCGCCTTTTATAACAGGAGAGAGCAGGGGATCGTAGCAGATTATGTGATCGTTATGGGGTATGATGAGCATTATGCCGGCGGCGAGGCAGGTCCCGTGGCATCCCTTCCCTATGTAGAAAAGGGCATTGCAGATACGCTGAAAGAAGTTCCGAAGGAAAAGGTGATCAACAGCGTTCCTTTTTATACAAGGATATGGACGGAAAAGGATGGAAAAACCACATCCAAGGCCTATGGGATCCGGGATGCAAAGAACTGGATTAAAGAAAACAATATAGAACTGGAATGGCAGGATGACCTGGGAGTATATTATGGGGAGAGCTTCAATGAAAACGGAGTACAGTCCGTCTGGATGGAGGAGGAGAAGTCGCTGGGGCTTAAGGTTGATCTGATCAATGAATATGATCTGGCGGGAGCAGCCTGCTGGAAGCTTGGCTTTGAGGATCGCTCCATCTGGGAAATCGTGTCTCAGGTAAAATAGAAACAGTCAATAGTTAAGGCTGTATGACGAGGGGGAAATGTTATGAAGGGAAAGAGATGGATCGCCGTGGCTCTTGTGTGTCTGGCTGGTGTGGGAATCGGGGGATGCAGTATATTTACAGGGGCGCCGGGAGATGTCAGGGAGGAAAGCGAAACTATGGGAGAGGATGGATTAGTGGTCCCGTCTGCTTCCTCACAGGAAACGGAGGAAAGCAGTCAGACAAAGCCCACAAAAACGGAGCCGGAATCCATTCCGCCTTTCCCGGATGCAGAACGGGAAACGAAAGCAGAACCGATGGAGGATGGAGAGAGAATTGTCCTGATGACAGATGTCCATTATCTGGCAAGATCTCTTACAGACCGGGGAAGCTCCTTTCAAAATGAAATTGAACATGGGGATGGAAAGCTGACTCATTATGTATGGGAAATCGTAGATGCGGCTTTTGATGAGATCGAGCTGCTTACGCCGGATGTGCTGATCGTGAGCGGGGATCTGACATTAAATGGAGAAGTAAAGAGCCATGAGGAATTTGCTGCTCTTTTGGATGAGGTAGAGCGCAGAGGCATCAGCGTACTTGTGATACCGGGAAATCATGATATCAACAGCCGATGGGCATCCTCCTATATTGGAAAAAAGAGAGAGCCGGTCCAGACCATAGACGCAGATGGATTTGCCAGTATCTATGCACAGTTTGGCTATAATGAGGCTTCAGAGCGCGATCCTTATTCCTTAAGCTACACCTATGATCTCAGCCCCTCCATGCGCCTTCTGATGCTGGATACCTGCCAGTATTCGCCGGTAAGCAAGATTGGTGGAATGATCGGGACAGAAACGTATGAATGGATTGACAGGCAGCTGGAAAAAGCCAGAGAGGACGGTGTGATCCTGCTTCCTGTAGGGCATCACAATCTTCTGGATCAAAGCCGCGTTTATACAGAAGATTGTACCATTGAGCACAGCGAAGAGCTGATTGAACGGCTTGAGGCGGAAAACATCCCTCTTTTTCTAAGCGGTCACCTTCATGTGCAGCATTTTATGCGTCATGAGGACGGAAGGGGAATTTATGAGATCGTTACCAGCTCCCTGACAACGCCGCCCTGCCAGTATGGGGTGCTGGAATACAGGGATGACGAATCATTTTCCTATTATACCAGACAGGTAGATATGGAAAAATGGGCCCGCAGACATCAGAGTACAGATGAAAATCTGATCAATTTCAATACATACAGTAAAACGGCTCTTAAAAATATCTTTTATAATCAGGCCTATGATGCGATGAAAAACTCCAGACAGGAGGAAAAGGGAGATCTGTTTGTAAAGCTTACAGAGGAGCAGAAGAAGGCCATGGCAGAGGTATATTCCAGGATGAGCACAGCCTGGTATGCCGGAAAAGGCTATGAGGCGGTAAAGGGGGCAGTGGAAGATCCTGGATTTAAAATGTGGCAGGAATTTTGCTATCCTGCTGTACTGTACGAATATCTGGAATATATGACAGCGGATTCTGTCAGGGATTATAATAAGCTGCAGTCAGAGTAAAGCAGTATCCCGCATCTGCGAATAGGTTTTTCTCTGGATGAATATACTGGATCAAAGGCATAAAAATAACTGCCCGGGCAGTTTGGAGCAAATGGTATGAAACATTGGACATGGCAGACCGTGATGGGGCTTTTGATGCTGGGTGCAGTGGCTCTCCTTTCCTGGAAGGCCGGAACCTTCGCAGCTTCTGGAACATTGGCCGTTTCAAGCGGCAAAGGAGGGGTAGGAAGCCTACGGTCGGCAGTCGTGATTGACGCCGGCCACGGAGGACGGGATCCCGGAAAAGTAGGGATAGAGGGTCAGCTGGAAAAAGATATCAATTTAGCCATTGCTCTGCGGCTTAAGGAATACCTGGAAGCCTCAGATGTGGATGTGATCCTCACAAGAGAGGACGATAACGGACTGTACCCGGAAGGAGAACGAAACAAAAAAATGTCCGATATGAAAAAACGCTGTCAGATCATAGAAAAGGCGGCGCCGGATCTGGTAGTCAGCATTCATCAGAACAGCTACCATGAGGAATCCGTTTCCGGGGGTCAGGTATTTTATTACAAAAATTCACAAAAAGGAAAAACGCTGGCGGAAATTCTCCAAAAGCGTTTTAATTATGTTTTGGGAGAGAAGAACAGTCGGCAGGCCAAGGCAAATGGAAATTATTACCTCCTTCTCCATGTAAAACCGCCCATAGCCATTGTAGAGTGCGGTTTCCTCAGCAACCGGGCTGAGGCGGCCAAACTGCAGGATGAAGTGTATCAGGACCGAATGGCGTGGACGGTGCATATGGGAATTATGGAGTTTTTAAATAGAGAGGTTTTGCAGGATAAACAGACAAAAGGATAAGATAACAAGGGAGAAAATTTGAAATGGAACAGAAGAAAAAAGAAACGCTGGGGACTGTAATGGCAGTCTGCGGAGGAATCTGCTGGGGATTTTCCGGCTGCTGCGGACAGTTTTTATTTGAGACAAGGGGAGCCAAAGCGCCATGGCTGGTGGCGCTGCGCCTGCTTTTTGCAGGGCTTATTATGATCGTGATGGGATTTGCCCTTCATGGAAAACGAAATCTGGATGTATTAAAGAAAAAAGCGGATCTGCTTCGCCTGCTGATCTTTGCCTTCTGCGGCATCAGCCTGTGCCAGTTTACGTATTTTATGGCCATTGAGGCATCGAATGCGGGAACGGCTACGGTACTGCAGTATCTGTCCCCCATTCTGATACTGTCTGCAGTCTGCATAAAGGAAAAACGCCGTCCAGTAGGACTGGAACTGGGAGCCATAGGTCTTTCCCTTCTGGGAACCTTTGTCCTTGGGACTCATGGCAATATACATACCTTCTATATTACGGGAAGCGCTCTTTTCTGGGGGCTTGCAGCCGCTGTCAGCGCGGTACTTTACAATATGCTTCCCGGAAGCCTGATCCTGCGTTATGACATATATCAGGTGTTGGGATTCGGAATGTTCTTCGGAGGTGTTCTCATGTGTATGATTTTCCGCCCATGGGAATATGAGCTCATATGGGACGGAGGTACCTGGGGAGCATTAGTCAGCGTGATTGTAATAGGAACAGCCATTGCCTTTGGACTGTATCTTCAGGGCGTGTCCATGATCGGCCCCTTAAAGGGGAGCATCCTGGCAAGCGTAGAACCTTTATCTGCGGTAATCATCTCATTTTTCTGGCTGGGAACTCCTTTTGTAATGCCGGATTTCCTGGGATTTGGAATGATCTTAGGAGCAGTTTTGCTTTTGACGGCGGCGCAGGGGAGAAAGTAAAACATTCTGTTATGCTATAAAGAAAGCTTGTGATAAGGGCAGAGTATATATTATGTATACCCTGTTCTTTTTATATAAACTTACTTATAATGAGCAATTAAATAATTTTTTAAAGTATCCGAGGGGAGTTTTTTAAGAGAGAACAGGTTTGTACCATTGTGATTTTTGACTAATATGCTATAATGAAAATGACATCATACAATATACAATAAATTCACATAAAAGGAGGAAGGGAACGTGAAGGAGATAACCAGGGTGCCCATTGTGCAGCAGGTAGTGAATAATATGAAGGAATATATTATGTCAGGCCAGATAGATGTGGGACAAAAACTTCCTACAGAAAAAGAATGGTGCGAAAAGATGGGAGTGGGAAGAGGAACTGTAAGAGAAGCGTTCAGGATACTTGAGGCAAAGGGATTGATTGAAATCAAACCAGGCAGAGGGGCGTTTGTAGCTGGGACAAAGGAACTTGAAAAAGAGGATATTGTTGAATGGTTTGTAAAGAATGAGATGGAGTTAAAAGATTATATTGAAGTGCGGCAGGCAGTAGAACCGCTGGTAGCCAGATTGGTAGCTGAAAATGGGCTGGATGAAGAATTGAATCAGTTGGAAAAGATACATAGGCGTTTTATCAAAGCAGTTGGTGAAGGTGATTTTTTTGGGATGGCACGATGCGATGAAAAACTCCATCGATATATGGTAGAATGTACGAAAAATAAAATGCTGATTTTTATAAACAGGAAAATTGACGAATGTATTTGGGAGTTCAGATTGAAAACGTTTCAGGTTTCGGGGAATGCCCAGAATGCAATAAAGGCCCATGGGAATATTATAAAAGCGCTTAAGGAACGAGACCCGGAAGTGGCAGAACTTTATGCCAAACGACATATTCAGCTTGTGAATGTGGATATGGATGTAATTGTAAGACAATAAGAATGAAGTGAAAATAAAAGGATTTAGAGCGATTGCCAAGGCAATCGCTTTTGTACATTATAGACACAATAAATTCCATAAAATTACAAGTTTGTACATATAGAGTACAATAAAACTCGGATATTATATATAAAAAAGTACATAATATCCAAAAAGCTCTTTACAAACAGAAGGATATATGCTAAGATTAGGACATCCAATATTGTATGACAACATACAAAATCCTAGGTAAACAATGATGCGTTGTCATACACGGGAAGTACAAATTGACAGTGAATAGTTATATAAGAGGTGGATTATTATGAGGAAAGTAGCAGCGATTTTATTATCAGCAGTAATGGCATTGTCTGTGACAGCTTGCGGGAGTTCTGAAACATCTGGTCAGGGTTCAGCGAAAGCAGAGGGGCAGGTATCTTCTCAAAAAGATTCTGAGGATGGAATTAAGATTGGAGTTTCTGCACCTGATTTAACAAATGTGTTCTTTATTCAAATTAAAGAGGCAATGGAGGCTTCTCTTAAAGGAGAAAATGATGAAATTATTATTCAGGACGCAGCGGGAGATCAGAATAAGCAGATGAATGATGTAGCTGATATGATTAATCAAGGCTGCGATGTAATTTGTATATCTGCTATCAATTCAGAAGGCGTACGTGCAACATTGGAAGCTTGTAAAGAAGCATCGATTCCGGTAATTGCATTTAATACAGCCGTTAAAAATCCCGAATTGGTAGAGTGTACGGTTGTGTCTGATAATAAGGAAGCAGGACGTATGTGCGCAAAAGCATTGGCAGATGCACTTGATGGAAAAGGTAAGGTTGTGGAAATTACTTACAGCGTGACAGAGGTTTGTTATGATCGCCAGATGGGATTTGAGGAAGAATTAAAGAATTATCCTGAAATGGAGATTATTCAGACAAAGGATGTAGAGAAGGCAAGATCAGACTATTCACAGCCTATTATGGTTGATTTTATTAATGCAAACCCTCAGATTGATGGAGTATTTACCATTAACGATCCAACGGCCAGAGGAGCAATCGCGGCTCTTAAGGAAGCTGGACGTTTAGATCAGACAAAGGTAGTTTCTATAGATGGTTCTGATGAAGGAAAGGGTTTCATTCGTGCGGGAGAAATGGTTGCATCTGCTGCCCAGGATCCTGAAAAAATTGGACAGACCTGTATTGAAGCAGCTTATAAGGTACTGGCAGGAGAGGAAGTTGAAGAAAAAATCGTTGTTCCTATGTTCATTATTACAGAAGAGAATGTGGAAGAATCCAATTAGCATAGAAATTGTCTGATTTGGGGAATGCAGAACAGGAGTGGCAGGTGTATGTCAAATGAATATGTTTTTGAGATGAGAGATATAACGAAAGCCTTCAATCGCAATGTTGTGCTGGACGGTGTAAGCATTTCCATAAGGCCCGGAGAAGTCCGGGCCCTTATGGGCGAAAATGGTGCGGGAAAGTCGACATTGATGAAAATTCTTGGGGGTATATACAGTGCGGATTCTGGATCAATCTATATGCAGGGAAAGGAAGTTTCCATACAATGTGTGGAAGATGCCAGAAAGTATGGCGTAAGTTTTATTCATCAGGAAATTACCAATATTCCTGAAATGACGATTGCAGAGAATATATTCCTGGGACGTGAACCTAAAAACCATATGAAAATGGTGGATTACAGGAAGATGAAACAGGAAGCTCAAAAAGCGCTTGACTCTCTGGGATTGGGACTGGATGCAGGTTCTCTTATTCGTGGACTTTCAGTAGCCCAGCAGCAGATGATTGAAATTGCAAGAGCTGTCAATGAAGGGGCAAAAATTCTTATTTTAGACGAACCTACGGCTTCTCTGTCTAAGAGTGAAACAGATAATTTGTTTGCACAAATGAAGCGGCTCAAAGAAGCTGGGGTAGCAATGATTTATATTTCCCATCGTATGGAAGAAACATTTAAGGTTTGTGATACTGTAACGGTATTACGAGATGGAAGTTTCATTGGAACAAGGAATACGGCTGAAACATCGGAAAATGAACTTATTAGTATGATGGTCGGCCGGGAATTCAACAATATGTATGGGAATAAGCGGGTTACTGGAAAAGAAGTAGTATTAGAAGTTAAGAATTTGACAACTGATAAAGTAAAAGATATTAGTTTTACTCTAAAGAAGGGTGAGATACTTGGCTTTTCGGGTTTGGTAGGAGCAGGACGTACTGAATTGGCGTTGGCTCTTTTTGGGATTGATCCGATTCGGTCTGGTGAAATCTGCATGGAGGGCAGGTCGTTAAATATTAAAAAGCCTCAGGATGCAATTCGTGCCGGAATTGCACTGGTTCCAGAGGAGCGGAAGGAGCAGGGATTATTTTTAAGCCATAGCATTGCTACAAACCTGACTTTTCAGGTACTTCCGCAATTTATACATCACTTGAGAGTTGATAAAAAGAAAGAGCGGGGAATTGTGGATGAATTTAAACAAAAGCTTTCAATTAAAATGGCATCCACAGAGCAGGCATCTGGTGAACTTTCGGGAGGAAATCAGCAGAAAATAGTTATTTCCAAATGGTTGGCAGCAGCTCCGAAAGTATTAATTATGGATGAGCCTACTCGCGGAATTGACGTAGGCGCAAAAGCTGAAATTTATAAGCTGATGCACAGCCTGGCAGAGGCTGGGGTATCTATTATTATGATTTCTTCTGAACTTCCGGAGATTATTAACAATTCCAGCAGAATTGTAGTAATGCGTGAGGGAAGGATTACGGGGATTTTAGATCAGGCTGAAGCAGAGGCTTCACAGGAAACGATTATGTCATATGCGGTAGGAGGAGAATGTTCGGTATGTTAAATAAGAAAAAAACGGATATGGAAACAGAGGGAGTTGCTGGTGCAGCAAGTCCGTGGAATACAATTCCCTTTTTAATCTGGATCAAGCGTAATATGGCGGCCATGGTCGCATTGGTATTTCTTTGTATTGTTTTATCAACAGCAACAGAAACATTTCTTGTACATGGAAATCTTGTCAGTGTGCTCAGACAGGTCTGCGTTAACTGTTTAATTGCTTTTGGCATTACCTGTGTTCTTATTTGCGGTGGCATTGATTTATCGGTAGGCTCTGTTGTGGCAGCAGCAGGTGTTTTGGCTGTTCAGTGTGGCAATAGTGGATTTCCTCTGATTTTCTGTATATTGGTTCCATTGTTGTTCGGAGCGGTAATTGGTTTCATCAATGGATACATTATTTCTCACACTACAATTCCTCCTTTTATTGTTACGCTATCTACTCAGATTATTGTACGAGGAATCAGTTATATTCTGACTGGAGGTCAGCCTGCACAGTCCAGTAATGAAGCATTTAATAATCTGGGTGTAGGAAGTATTTTGGGAATTCCCATTCCGGTTATTTTTGTAATTGTGACATTTATTATTTTATATTTTATTATGAATCGTTCATCTTTTGGCCGCCATGTATATGCAACAGGAGGAAACAAAGAGGCTGCTAAATATGCAGGTGTCGATACCAGATGGGTTCAGGTGCGGGTATTTATTATAAGCGGTGTTCTGGCGGCGTTGGCTGGTGTTGTTCTGGCAGCAAGATTATATTCCGGACAGCCATCTGTAGGTGAAGGTTTTGAACGTGATGCGATTGCGGCATCTGTTTTGGGTGGTACCAGTTTTAATGGAGGCATCGGAACTCTTGGAGGAACTGTAATAGGTGTTTTGATTATTGGCGTATTGAATAATGGTATGAATCTGTTAAAGATTAACAGTTATTGGCAGTTTGTAGTAAAAGGCTGTGTAATTCTGGGCGCAGTTTATGTTGATTATTTAAAAAAGAGAGGTTCTTTGAAAAAGTAGGAAAAGGAGAATACATATGGAACAAAAGGAATTAGAACAGGTTTGCAAAAATATCAGGCGAGATATTATCAATATGACAGCGGATGCTTCATCTGGCCATCCGGGAGGTTCCCTGTCGGCAGTAGAAATTATGACAGCGTTGTTTTTTGAAAAAATGAATATAAATCCTCAAGAACCAAAATGGGAAGGTCGCGATCGATTTGTGCTGTCTAAAGGTCATGCAGCACCTTGCTATTATGCGGTTTTAGGAGAGAGAGGGTATTTTGATAAAAATGAATTTAAAAATTTCCGCCAGCTTCATAGCATTCTTCAAGGGCATCCTGATACAAAGAAGTGTCCGGGTGTGGATGCCTCTACTGGTTCTTTGGGGCAGGGAATTTCTATTGCAGTAGGCATGGCCTTGGGAGAGAAAAAACTTCAGAACAGTACGGTTCAGGTCTACACGCTTCTGGGAGATGGAGAACTTCAGGAAGGGCAGGTTTGGGAAGCATCTATGGCGGCGGCTCATTATGGATTAGATAATTTGACTGTAATCGTAGATCATAATGGACTTCAAATTGATGGAACGAACGATCAGGTAATGGGGCTTGGAGATTTGGCAGGCAAGTTTAAGGCGTTTGGGTTTAATGTATTGGAGATAGATGGTAATAATCTTTCGGATGTACTTAAAGCATTAGACGCACCATTTTGGGGTAAGCCAAAATGCATTATTGCCAATACGATTAAGGGAAAGGGTATCTCTTTTATGGAAAATCAGGTAGGCTGGCATGGAAAAGCTCCGAGTGAAGAGGAGCGTTGTAAGGCGTTAAAAGAATTGGAGGAAGCGGTATGAGTGAGATGAAGGCAATCAGAGTGGCTTATGGTGAGGCTCTGGCAAAATTAGGTGAGTTAAACGAAAAAGTAGTTGTCTTGGATGCAGATCTGGCTCATGCTACTATGACAGCTACCTTTGGTGAAAAATTTCCAGAACGCTTTTTTAATGCAGGAATTGCGGAAGCGAACATGATAGATATGGCAGCGGGGCTTTCGACATCCGGGTATATTCCATTTGCCAGTACTTTTGCGGTTTTTGGTACGGGAAGAGCATACGATCAGGTGAGAAATGGATGTGCATATCCTGGCTTTAATGTAAAGTTTGGTATGACGCATGCAGGTATTACTTTGGGAGAGGACGGAGGAAGTCATCAGGCGATTGAGGATATAGCGCTTATGCGTGTTATTCCGGGAATGACGGTAATTGTTCCGTGCGATGCTAAAGAAACAGAGAGAGCTGTTATGGCAGCTGCTCAGATAGAAGGGCCGGTATACCTGAGATTGGCAAGATTGCCAAGTCCAGTATTTGAAGAGGAAATGCCGTTTGAAGTTGGAAAGGCAAATGTCTTGAGGGAAGGAAAGAGTGCTGCAGTAATTGCTTGCGGAATTATGGTGGCTCCAGTTTTGGAATGTGCAAAGCGTCTTGAAAAAGAGGGCATTTCTCTTACAGTAATTAATATGCATACAATTAAACCGATTGATAGAGAATGCATTGTTAAATATGCAAATCAGTGCGGTCGAATAATTACAGTAGAGGAGCATAGTGTAATTGGTGGTTTAGGTGATGCAGTAGGAAGTGTTCTTCTGGAAGAACAGTGTGACACTATATTTAAGAAAATCGGTGTTCAGGATCGGTTTGGCCAGTCTGGTAAACCTGAGGAGCTATTAGAAGAATATGGGCTTAGTGAAGAGCAGATTTATAATCAGATAAAAGGAGTATTAAAACCATGAGAATTGCATTGATTAATGAAAACAGTCAGGCTGGAAAAAATGAAATGATTTACAGAAGTTTGAAAAAAGTGGCTGATATAAAAGGATATGAAGTAGATAATTATGGAATGTATTCAGCTGAGGATGAAAACTCTCTTACCTATGTACAAAATGGAATTTTGGCCTCCATTCTTCTTAATTCAGGGGCCGCAGACTATGTTGTGACTGGATGCGGAACTGGAGAGGGCGCTATGCTTGCGTTAAACAGCTTTCCGGGGGTGATCTGCGGTCATGTGTGTGATCCCAGTGATGGCTATATGTTTGCTCAGATCAACGATGGTAATGCGGTCTCTCTTCCATTTGCCAAGGGATTTGGATGGGGAGCAGAACTGAATTTGGAGTATATTTTTGAAAAACTATTTTCTGAGAAAAGTGGTCAGGGATATCCAAAAGAGAGAGCGGTGCCAGAACAGAGAAATAAGAGGATTCTGGATGAAGTGAGAAGAAATAATTTTAAAGATTTGCTGATGTGCTTAAAGGGGCTGGATCAGGAGCTTGTAAGAGGCAGTGTGATGGGAGAACGATTTAAGGAATTGTTTTTTGCTAATTGTAAGGATGAAGCCATCTGCAGTTATGTTAAGGGATTACTTGGAGAATAAAATAATGTTTTAAAGTTATTAGGAACAGTGTCTGTTGTGTACAGGCTGTTCCTTTTATATTATAGATTTGTTAGTCTTGCAGATAGCCGTCTACAACTGTCTACCACCTTCCAGACACATAAAAACGGCGGAAACCTTCAAAAATAAAGGCTTCCGCTGAAATTACAAAAAGCGCGAGACGGGATTCGAACCCGCGGCCCCCACCTTGGCAAGGTGGTGCTCCACCACTGAGCCACTCGCGCATAAAACAGATATCCTGTTTTCAAGCAGGTGATGGGAATCGAACCCACGTATCTAGCTTGGAAGGCTAGTGTTCTACCATTGAACTACACCTGCGCAGTGCCCAAAGTCGGAATCGAACCAACGACACGAGGATTTTCAGTCCTCTGCTCTACCAACTGAGCTATCTGGGCATCCGTATCAGTGATTGAAAATCGCTGACAACGGTGATATTCTACCCTTTTTTTTGTAAGCTGTCAAGTCTTTTGGTAAAATATTTAAAAAAAATCGTTAAATGTACTCTTTTCGCCCGCTGGCGTCTAAAATTCCTTCCTCTTCCCTGTATTTTGCAACGGTTCTCCTGGAGATGGTGATACCCTGGGAAGCCAGTTTTTCGCTTAGAAGGCGGTCGCTGTAGGGCTTTTTGGGGTCTTCTCCGGCTATGATTTTCCTGAGAGCCAGTTTGATGGCTGCGGCATTGATGCCATGAGAGGCGGAGTTTAAACCATTTTCACTGCGGGAAACGGAGCGCGAAAAGAAAAAGCTCAGGGGATATACACCCCAGGAGCACTGGAGATATTTATGGCTGACGGCTCTGCTGACCGTAGACTCATGTATCCCCAGCCGGTCTGCGATATCAGTCATGCGCAGCGGGACAAGGTGATTGGAACCCTTTGAGAAAAATGCTTCCTGATGCTCCAGAATAGCCTTGGACACATCCATCAAGGTGAGGCTTCTCTGTGCGATGCACTGGCGGATCCATTCTGCCTGACGAAGCTTATTTCCCAGATATTCTTTTACCTCCTCAGACTCAGGTTCCTGGCTCATTTTGCGGTAATAGCTGCTGATTTCAATGGCCGGATACATGGCTTCATTTAAGAGGATATCAAAATGGTCTTTAAATTTGACAATGGTTACATCCGGAATAATATAGCGGAGCTGTTCCCGGCTGGAAAAGGACATTCCGGGTTTGGGATTCAGGGAGCGGATGATCTGGCAGCAGTCTGCGGCTTCCGCAGGGGACAGACGAAGCTTTCTGGCAATGGCTGGTATCTGATTTTTGGCAATCATTTCCAGGCACTGACAGGTTAATGTTTTCATCACAGGTGTAAGGAGGCCGCGGCGTTCCAGCTGAAGATTTAAACACTCTTCCAGATTTCGGGCAAAAACTCCTGCAGGGTCCAGTTTCTGGAGCTGCGCAAGAAGCTTAAGGATATGTGCTTCGTCTGTTTTAAGATCTGCCGCAATATCTCCGGGAGATTCGGTGAGATAGCCTCTGTCATCTAACGATTCCAGCATGTAGTGAATAATCTGTGTATCATCGGCAGAAAGCTCCTCTGAGATCAGCTGGGACCAGAGATAGTCTTCCAGCGTCTCGCCGTCATCCGTATCAATGTTCCAGGAATCCTTAAAATCGTAGTCATCATCGTTGTTCTGCCGCTGGTAGAGGTAATAGTTTTCTTCATTAAAGGAATTAAGCCACTGCTGCTGTTCAATGGATTCCCGATCCGGCCCTCCGGAAGAAGAATCAGATATTTCCATCACGGGATTTTCCAGTGCCGTCTCATTGATATATGTGTTTAATTCCTGGGCAGTCATCTGCAGGATCTCAGCAGATTGTATCATGCGTTGGGATAGGGTCTGAGTCTGTCGGGTCTGAAGCTTCAGATCCATGGAAAGCACCTTCTTTCGTAAGATATGATTGGTTTAAGTATATCACAGATCGTTCTGTTTTTGAATGCAAAAAGAGCGCCCCGCTTAACATAAAGATAAAGGAGGCGCTGGAAATTCCAGATCAGCTTGCCAGAAAGCCTTTTCCTACGATCTCGCTGGAATTGGAGATGAGCATAAAGGCAGTGGGTTCAATTTTTCTTATATAGTTGCGCAGCTTTAAGGCCTGACTGCGTTTCATGGTAGTCATGATCACGGTCTTGTCATTGTGGGAAAATGCTCCCTCCGCGTGGTAGACTGTGGCGCTGCGGTTTAAGGTATGGATGATGTAATCACAGATGGGATCGGGATTGTCGCAGATGATATTAAAACATTTGCAGAGATTGATATTTTCGATCACATCATCGATCACAAGGGATTTAGCTGCAAGGCCGATGGTGGAGAACAGTCCTGTTTCCGCATCAAAGATGAAAAAGGAAGTCAGAACGGATGCCACATCTACCAGCATCAGTACGGTGCCTATATTCATGCTGGTGTGCTTTTTCATGATCATGGCAATGATATCCGTACCGCCGCTGGATGCTCCGATATTGAATAAAATAGCGGTTCCGATGGCAGGCAGGAAAATTGCAAACATCAGTTCCAGAAGCGGCTCTGAGGTCAGAGGCTTTGTCAATGGGCAGATACGCTCCAGGAGGGAAAGACTGACGGACATAACAACGGTGGCATAAACGGTTTTCAGTCCAAAGCTTCTTCCAAGAAAGATAAAGCCAAGAACCAGAAGGGACATATTTGTAATGAATGTAAAATCACTGGCCGACCATTGGGTCATCTCACTGATAACGGTGGAAAAGCCGGTGATCCCGCCAAAGGCAAAGTGGTTTGGGAATTTGAAAAAATAGATTCCTATAACCATGATCCAGATACTGATTGTGATAGTTCCATATTCAGCGGCTGTGCGCCAGAATGGATTTTTGATTTCTTTCATGATGAAAGAATAAACCTCCTTTTTAATACTCTTGTTCATTCAAAATATGCATTTTGATTCAACCATATAATAAGCGTGTTTTACTACAAGCGCAACCACCTTTTTTACTAAAATAGGTACAACGAAAAGGCTGTGATGAATGTCCGCGGTATGTGGACATTTGCAGACGGTATGTTCACTGTTCTGGAAGGATGGTTTGTAGTAAAGGAAGAATCTGCCAGCGGTCTTGTATTACCGGAAAAGGAAGCCTATAATAGCAGTATTGGAACAAGAATGGGAGGAGGCAGGATATGAAGGTATTTGAAAATGATGCGGACTGGGAGGAGCGGGCCTGGGAGCTGGCAAAAAAGCTGGTGTCCATAGACAGCTCAGATCCGGGCGCTTATGAAGGCGAGATCGGGGAACGGCTTTATGAGTATTTAAGCCGGTGCTGTGAACGGTGTGGCGGTTCTCTGGCAGACCAGATCCAAATCGCACGGGAGGAGGTACTTCCGGGCCGGTTTAATGTGATGGCGCGGATACCGGGAAAGACGAATGGACCGGGACTGATCTATATCTGCCACATGGATACGGTTATGCTGGGAGATGGCTGGGATGAAACGACGCCGCCTCTGGGAGCGGTGGTCCGGGAAACAGAGGAGCAGGGAAAAACGGTGGTGCGCCTGTATGGAAGAGGAGCCTGTGATATGAAGTCGGGGTTAGCCTGTGCCCTTGCTGCCTTTGAGGCTCAGGTACGGGAGACCGGAAAAAGGGGAGAGCTTCCTAACCGGTCATTTTCCATAATCTGTACCGTGGATGAAGAGGATTTTATGCGGGGAGTGGAGCATGCCATCCGTTCCGGCTGGATCACGAAGGAGGACTGGGTTTTGGATACAGAGCCTACAGACGGACAGATTCAGGTGGCTCACAAGGGCCGCACCTGGTTTGAACTGACCGTTACGGGCATCACCGCCCACGCCAGCAATCCATGGAAGGGAGCAGACGCCATTGCAGCTATGGCGGAGGTGATCAGCAGCATACGAAAGGAGATTGCAGCCTGTCCGCCCCACCATGATCTGGGGATTTCTACCGTTACTTTTGGCCAGATCCAGGGAGGCTACAGGCCTTATGTAGTGCCGGACAGCTGTAAAGTATGGATTGATATGCGTCTGGCGCCCCCAGTGGATACGGCGGCTGCCTGCGCGATGGTTGAAGGGGCGATAAAAAAGGCAGAGAAGGAGATCGCAGGAGTTAAGGGAAGCTATGTGCTTACAGGAGACAGACCCTATGTAGAAAAGGACCCGGATTCACCGCTGTTGTCCCGTTTAAAAGAGGCTGTAAAGGCCGTTGTGGGAGAGGAAGCGGCGGTAGGAACCTTTAACGGCTACACAGATACGGCGGTAGCAGCAGGGATGCTGGGAAATCATAACTGTATGTCATATGGCCCCGGCAGCCTGGAGCTGGCTCATAAGCCTAATGAATCCGTACCTTATGAGGATGTGAAACGGGTCCAGGGGGTGCTTACAGAGCTGGCCGGGAATATTTTGTGGAGGAAACCCATGTAGAAGTATCAGGGAAAATACCATTTCCATCAATAAGGATTTTGTAGTATAATAGTGGCACCTTAAAAGGAGGAAACAAGATTATGAAGGAAACAGCATTAGTAATTATGGCGGCTGGAATCGGCAGCCGGTTTGGGGGCGGAATCAAGCAGCTGGCTCCTGTTGGGCCAAATGGAGAGATTATTATGGATTATTCTATCCATGACGCCATTGAGGCCGGATTTAACAAAGTCGTATTTATTATCCGTAAAGATCTGGAAAAGGATTTTAAGGAGATTATCGGAGACCGCATTGCCAAGCAGATCCCGGTTATTTATGCCTATCAGGAGCTGGACGCTCTTCCAGAGGGCTATTTTGTGCCTGAGGGCCGCAAAAAACCCTGGGGAACCGGTCAGGCTGTTCTGATGATAAAGGGGCTGATTGACTGTCCGTTCCTGGTGATCAATGCAGACGATTATTATGGAAAAGAGGGCTTTAAGCGGATCCACGATTACATGGTAAATGAGATGAAGGATGATGCAGATATTTATGATATCTGCATGGGCGGATTTGTGCTTGAAAATACCTTAAGCGACAACGGAAGCGTTACCAGAGGTGTGTGCCATGTGGAAAATGGATTCCTTAAAAACGTAACGGAAACTTATGATATCCGCAGAAGCGGGGACGGACTGGCAGCAGCAGATGAGGCGGGAAATCCTGTATCTGTACAGGCAGATCAGCCGGTTTCCATGAATATGTGGGGTCTTCCGGTGCGTTTCTTAGAGGAGCTGGAACATGGGTTCCCGAAGTTTTTAGACGGCTTAAAGCCTGAGGATATTAAGGCAGAATACCTGCTCCCGAAGATTATTGACGATCTGGTACAGGAGGGGAAGGCGAAAGTCCGCGTACTGGATACACCGGATAAATGGTTCGGTGTGACCTATCAGGAGGATAAGCAGGCGGTGGTAGACGCGATCCGGGGACTGATCCGGGACGGCGTGTACAAAGAAAAGCTGTTCGGTTAAAAAGCCATGCATATTTCCCATTTTCAGGGTCTATACTATAAAAAAACGGTGAAAATAGTTCAGCCTCCGTGGATAAGGAGACAGTACAGACATGAAATTGTGGAAAACATTCGGTATTTCCAGCCGGGAAGATATATCATACTATGATACAGCGGGGGAGTTTGAGGCAGAACGTTTTGCCGTGAACCTGAACCGTATGATCATGGACGAAATGGAAGAAAAAGGAAAAGAAGGCGTCATGTTCCTCTGTATCGGCACAGACCGCTCTACAGGGGACAGCCTGGGGCCTTTGGTTGGACACAAGCTGAGAAGGCAGCGTTTAAAGGGAGCCGCTGTGATCGGAACTCTGGATAAGCCGGTACATGCCATGAATCTGGAGCTTTATATCCGATATATCCAGGCCCATTATTCCCGGTATGTGGTGGTAGCGATTGACGCTTCGGTAGGCAGCCCGGATCATGTGGGCTATGCTACTTTGGGGCGGGGAGCGCTGCAGCCGGGGCTTGGGGTATCAAAGGAGTTAGAGGCAGTAGGAGATATCTCGATCACCGGGATCGTAGGGGGCGCAGGCAGCCGTGATCCTGTGATGCTTCAAAGTGTCCGGCTGTCCATGGTGATGAAAATGGCGGACTGCATCTGCGAAAGTATTTCCCTTGTCGAACGATTTTGGGAAAATGCAGCCATAATATGACAAACTTTGCGCAAAATACCTGTTATACTGAGACATACCTGGATTTTTCAGGTATGTTTTTTGTTGTGGCGACGAGGAAAATGGCTGTCACGCCTGCGTGTGCAGACATTTGACGGCCGCTGATCAGAGGCGAAACGCGCTTTATAGGTTTCGCATCGGTATAAAGGGGTGAGCAGATGGGAGAATTATATGAACTGTTCCCGAAGCTGCCGAAAAATATACGGCAGATCGGAGAACGTGACCAGGTTTTAAAGCTGTATGTAGAGGATTATGTCAATACATATTTAAAGCAGTTAAGGCCCGCAAAAGGGGCGGATCTGCGGGTGGGGCTTCTTCTGGGAAACAGGGAGATCCATGAGGATGTGCCGTATGTATTTGTAGACGGGGCTTTGGAAATGGAAACGGTTGCAAAGGATGGGGAGAAGGTAGTCTTTACAGAGGATGCATGGCAAAAGGCCTATCAGGAAGTGGAAAACCGGTTTCCCAAACGAACGGTACAGGGGTGGTTTTTATGCGGGAATCCGGGCTGCAGTTTAAATCCATTAAACTACTGGCAGGAACACAGCCATTATTTTACAGGAAAAAATCAGCTGATGTATTTAAACAGCGGCCTGGAGGGTGAGGAAGCGGTCTATATTACGTCCTCAGACGGATTTTATAAACTCAGGGGCTATAGTATTTACTATGAGCGCAATCAGATGATGCAGGATTATATGATTTCCCGAAAGGATATTTCCAGAGTGGAAACAGGGGTAAATGACCGCGCTATCCAGGATTTTCGCCAAAAAATGGAAGAGCACAGAGGAGAAGCAATCCGCCGCCAGAGTACGGTGGGTACGCTTTCGGCTGTGTGCACAGCTTTGGCTGTAACTGTTTTGGCAGGCGGTGTAGCGATGTTTAATAACTATAAAAAGATGCATGAAATGGAAAGTGTGATTGCATCGGTGCTCCCGGAGGGAAGGATTAAGGAAGCAAAAGCAGGGGTCTGGCCTATAGAGGAAAAATTCCCTAAGGTTACGGTGGGGGAAAAGCCTTCTTTTGTGACTCCTGAAACGATGAGAGAAGCTGCGGAGACTGAAACTGCAGTCATTTCCAGTGAAGCTCCGGAGAATGTCCCGGAGGAAACAGCACTCATGGAAACGGAGGAAGCTGATGCTCCTGCTTATAAGGTTTATACCGTTGGGGAGGGCGAAACACTTTATGGCATCTGTTTTAAGGTTTACCAAAATGTAAATAAGCTGGACGAGATCTGCCGGATCAACGAACTGAGGGATCAGAACAGCATCTATGCAGGCCAGAAGCTTCTTATGCCGTGAAAATATTAGTGCGCAACCTCCGAAAATGTTGTATACTTAACAGGTATATCAAACATTCAGGAGTACAAAATGGGCAGCAACCGTTCAATGAGCCGTGAAAATAAAAAAAAGCAGCTGAGAAGCCAGATGGTTTCTCCCTCCGTTTCTTCGCCGGAGGATGAGGACAGCGAAGAGCTGATAAAGAAAGCCCATCAGAAAAGCGTAAAACGCCGGGTCCGCATTGGAGCAGTGATCGGGATTCTGATTTTGGCCACTGTGGGCGGATTTATATATTATGACCGATATATGTCATTTGCAGACTATGAGCTTGTCTGGGAGACGGATTTTAATCAGGGAGAGCCGGGCGAAGCTGCTGCCGGAGAAGGGAATTTTTCCGGATTTGCAGATTTTGCCGACGGTGTGATCAAGTATACCAAGGATGGAGCCTCCTATCTGGATTCCAGGGGAAAGGCCGTATGGATTTTAAGCTATGAGATGAAACATCCCATGATTACGGTCAACGGTGATTTTGCCGCCATTGGAGACCGTCAGGGAAATTCCATTTATATCTGTGATAAAAATGGAATTCAGGGTCAGGCGACAACTTCTCTGCCGGTTTTAGAGCTTTCTGTTTCAGCAAAGGGCGTTACTGCGGCTGTGGAGGAGGATTCTAAAGCCAGCTACATTTACCTTTATAAAAAGGACGGAAATCCTCTTGATATCTATGTGAAATCGCTTCTGTCCGGCGACGGTTATCCGGTTGATGTAAGCCTGTCTCCCGGAGGAACCCAGTGGATCACCTCTTTTATGTATTTAGAAGATGGCATGATTAAAAATAAGGTTGTATTTTACAACTTTGGTCTGGGAAAAAATGATCCCAAGCGTGTAGTCGGCGTATTTATGCCCCAGGATCTTTCAGACGCCATGGCAGGACGGGTGCGGTTTATGGATGACAGCCATGCGGTGATTTTTACGGACAAGGGACTGCAGTTTTTTTCGACCCGTATTGAAACGTCTCCGGAATCCACGGCTCAGGTCCTGTTAGACGAAAATATCCGCAGTATCAGTTATACCGATCAGTATGCGGCTGTGGTCACAGATAATTCTGAGGGTTCAGAGCCTTATCGGCTCCATGTGTACCGGGCAGACGGCAGTCAGGTGTTTGAGACTGCGTTCTCGTTCCAGTATTCGGGTTTTGATATAGATGAGGATCTGGTTCTGCTTTATAATGACAACTCCTGCCTGGTTTATAATATGGCGGGAACAGAGAAATTTAAAGGAAGTTTTGATTTTCCTGTATCCAAGGTTTCGACTGGAAATATGCCGGGTACTCTTTTAGTCATGGGGCCTCAGAAGATGCAGGAGATCAGGCTGCGGTAACAGCTGCAAAAATCAGACAGAAAGGAAGAAGATACTATGGGGATGAAATGCATCGGTGTAGACGTAGGAGGAACCAGCGTAAAGATGGGAATCTTTGAGACAACCGGAGAATTGCTGGATAAGTGGGAGGTAAAAACAAGAAAGGAAGAAAATGGAAAATATATTCTTCCGGATGTCGCTGCTTCCATCCGTGAAAAGGTATCAGCCATGGGGCTGGATCTGAAAACGGATATTGCAGGAGCCGGACTGGGAGTGCCGGGGCCGGTGATGCCGGACGGAAGCGTAGAGGTCTGCGTAAATCTGGGATGGAAAAATGTAAATCCCCAGAAGGAGCTCAGTGCCCTGCTGGATGGCATTCCTGTAAAGAGCGGAAATGATGCCAATGTAGCTGCCCTTGGCGAGATGTGGCAGGGAGGCGGAAAAGGCTATGATAACCTTGTGATGATTACTCTCGGTACCGGAGTAGGCGGAGGAGTGATCCTGGATCAGAAGATCGTGGCCGGACGTCACGGTCTGGCCGGAGAGATCGGACATATCCATGTAAGGGACGAGGAAAAGGAATACTGTAACTGCGGCGGTCAGGGATGTCTGGAGCAGATCTGCTCCGCTACGGGCATTGCAAGAGAAGCCAGAAGAAAGATGGCTGCCAGCGAGACGGCTTCCATTCTCCGCCAGTACGGTGACAATGTAAGTGCGAAAAACGTGCTGGATGCGGCCAAGGAGGGAGACGAACTGGCATTGGAGGTTATGGCTGTGGTAAGCCATTATTTGGGTTTGGCGCTGTCCCAGGCTGCTCTGATCGCAGATCCTGATATTTTCGTAATCGGCGGCGGCGTATCAAAAGCAGGCCAGTTCCTTATTGATATGGTCCAGAAGGACTATGATCATTTTATGACGATTTCCAAAAATAAAGCTAGGCTGGGTCTGGCAACTCTGGGAAATGACGCAGGAATCTATGGGGCGGCAAGACTGATTTTGTAGTGAGGGGAAATTTAAGAGGGAAAGATTGGAAACAGGTACGGTCGAGATCATAATAAAAGGCGGGAAGATACCGGGGAGAGACATCACATTTTCTCTGGTAATCTTCCCGCTTTTTTGGGCAGGCTGGACATTCGTTTTTAAACTATGATCTATTTCAGTATATACTTTGTCCCCCGTCCCTTCCCTTCAACGACCACAATTCCTTTTTGCTCCATACCTTTCAGAAGCTGCGTTGTCTTTGATCTTCCAAAGGGGACATAGGGGGCAATTTCACTGATTGGTTTCAGCATTGTTTTACTTAAAAATTTATATACCGTTTGTTCGTTTTCCGTTAAATTCAGATTTTTCTCAAAAACAGGAAGCACAATTTTAATTGTATTTTCGGATACTTCAAAATCCGGTTTGATAAGTCCTTCTTCATAAAGATGTTTTATTCTTGTAATTCCTGTTCCGAATATTTCGACAAAGCCTAATCTGTAAAATACATTCGCGAGGTTCCTGTTTCTTAATACAGAAAGTTTTCCTGATAAATATTCTTCCTCTGTGATTCCGGATGGTAGCCCTCCCGGAGAGATAACCTCAATCCGGTCATCAAACATTAAAACCCGGATTTGCGATGCTATATCCCAGGCTCTGTGAATCAAAGCATTTGCAATCGCTTCCCGAAAAGCTGCTTCTGGTATTTTTTCTACCTTTTCCCGGTCAGCACCCTGTATTACTTCATATTGATAATAATCTCTGAATACATCGATCGACTTTTCATAAACTTCCAATATCGATCTGTTTTCAAAGGTTGCCCTTTTTTGAATGATGCTGATATTTTCACCGAATTTTACAATATCAATTCCCGGAAAATGATTGGTATCGGCTAGAATTGCTGCTGCATTATTATATCCATTGTTATTGTCATATAAGTTTAATGTTCTTAATGTATCCTGATTGAATGCTTCGATTTGGATATGCTCTTTTAGCTTTCGATGCAAAATTTCAAAAGACAATTCCTGCTGTCTGCATGGCAGCTCTTCAAAGCTGATATTTTTTCCTTCCAGTATAAGTCTGGATAATTCCAGGGTGTCTGCTTCAATTGTCGCTGTATCATTTCGTTTGAAAGCCTTTGATTTGTACAAATACGGCTTTTGAATACCGCTTTTGACTGTGAGCTTAATCGTTTGGTCATTATTTTGTATTTCCAGTGTGTAATTGGGCTGAGGAGAAATGCTGTCATTAATTTTGTTTTCAATGTCCAGACAGGCTTGTTTTACATCCTTTAATCCCTTGATGTTTCCATCATCATCAATTCCAAAATAAATGGTTCCGCCATCATAATTGGAAAATGCACTAACTGTTTTTAGAAAAGTATTTGTAATGGTTTCCTTAAATTCCTGTGTTCGTGTTTCACGCATATAAATCACATCCTTCTGGGTTTTATTAATTGTATTATACGCAAAAACGCACAAAAAAACAATCGCAAAATTTTACGATTGTTTTTTCGGCTGATTTTAATTATAAATAAGCTTATGGAATCCAGACTCCATTTGCATCCACCCAGCAGTTATCCGGTGTATAGCAGTTTGCATACATTGCGCCGGAGGAGGGATCCAGATAGTAGTACAGGCCGTTTACCTGTATCCAGCCGGTTGCCATGTAGCCGTCTGCGTCAAAATAATACCACTGGCCGTTTACATCCTTCCACTGGGATGCAGGATAGGTTCCGTCTGCGTTCTGCCACCACCAGCGCACATGGTCGGCTGCCTGTTTCCAGCCTTCGGAGACAGAATTTCCGGCTGTCTGTTCAGGGGAAGTTTTCCAGTTGCTCTTGGCATTGTTGCTGGCTTTTACAGAACGCACTTTAAATGTGTAGGTTCCATTTTCCGTCATCCAGTCCGTAAAGTCATAGAAGGTATTATATACGGACAAAGTAGAGTTTCCGCCGTCAGGAGGCGTTACGAGGGAGCCATTCCGATATAACTGGACCTGGAAATATTTGGCAGATTCAATGTCATCCCATACAGCGACCTTTGGATTGTCAGAATCCCAGGACAGGTTTCCGGGGGCAGGCGCGTCGCTCATATCGGCGTCTTCGTCAAAAACCAGCTTTACAGTCAGGATGACAGTAGCTCCGCCGTCTGTTTTTCGGGCGTCTACGAATTTGATCTTGTCAAAGCGGGATTTGATGGAGCTGTCCAGAGTGAGTTTGAAGCTGCTGGAGGAGGTTCCGGAAAAGGCGTATTCTTCCTCGTTCTCCAGACCAAGGGTAATATCTACCTCAGGAGGATTGGATTTGGACCAGTCGTCCCCTTCATCATTGACAACTTCAACGGCATCTACATAGTACAGATCCGTGTTGTCTCCTGTGGGTGTTACATCTACTTCACCGCCACTGCTGCCGGCTCGGATATCGCTGTCGACGGTCAGGCAGATCTTTCCTACCTTTGTTTTGTTGTCAGCCAGGGCTGCGGGAGCAAAGGCAGAAGAGAGAAGGGCTGCGGTCATAAAAAAAGCGGCTGCCTGTTTGATTCGGGTCATAGTCATCCATCCTTTCCTGTCAGAGTTTATGCATTTAAAACTCTGGTATTTACAAATAATGATACCATCAGTATACCATAAAATGGGTGGTCTGGAAAGTCTACAGAACCGTTGATCGGGGAAGTGAGAAGATAAATTCTGTCCCCACGCCTTCGGTGCTGATCACATCAATATTTTCTCCATGGGACTGGAGGATTTCCTTTACAATGGAAAGACCAAGTCCGGTCCCTTTTTTGTCTTTTCCGCGGGAAAGATCGGTTTTGTAAAAGCGTTCCCATATTTTTTTCAGGCTGTCCTTTGGAATACCGATACCGGTATCCTTTACGGAAACGAAAATCTTTTCATACTGTCCTGCCGCCTGGATATAGATCACAGAATCATTGTGGCTGAATTTGATGGCATTGTCGATCAGGTTGTACATTACCTGCTGTATTTTTTCCATATCAGCATAGACCATCTGGATATTATCGGAAAAAGTCAGATCAAAGCTGATATTTTTTTTGCCGCAGGTACCTTCAAAGGAGGCTGCGGTATCCTTGATGACACGGTTAATATCAAAGTTCGTCCGTGTCAGGTATCCTCTGGCATCCAGTGAATTTAAGGTCAGCATACTTTCCGTCAGCTTGTGAAGCCGTTCTGTTTCGGAAATAACTCTGGAAATATATTTTTCATACAGCTCCGGCGGAATGGTTCCGTCCAGGATTGCTTCCAGATAGCCTTTGATGGAGGTTAAGGGGGAACGGAAATCGTGGGAAACATTTGCGATAAAATTCCTCTGATATTCCTCCATTTTATCCAGTTCATCTGACATATAGTTTAAGGTATCGGACAGGTATCCCATTTCATCATGGGTCTTTACTTGGATCCGGTAATCCAGATGGCCGGCTGCATATTCCTTGGCTCCTACTGTGATTTTTCGCAGGGGAAGATATACGGTCTGGGTAAAGACCAGAAGGATAATGAGGGACAGTCCGAAAATGGCCGCAGAGGTGATGTAGAGAATGTCCAGGATTTCACTCTGGGAATGGGCGATCTGGCTAACCGGCAGATGAAGGATCACATAGCCGTAGGTAGTGTAATTTCCGATCACCGGAGCAGATACGGTGAGAACGTCCTCATTAAAAAGGCCATAATAATTCCCAATGGTGTAGGAGCGGCTTCCTGAGGCAGTGGGGTCGAAATCCGGGATTACAGTCTGTGTCCGGCTGCCGTCCCGGCTGTCCATAAAAATGGCCCCTTGATTGTCCGCCACCCATATTTCTGCGCGCAGATAGGCGCCCAGACTTTTTAACTGGGAGGAAAAGGCAGCCAGATCCGGCCGTTTTCCGTCGTACATCTGACTGCAGGAGGCTGCAATATCATTTGCCTCATCATAAAGAGCCTCCGACCGCTCCCGCATCAGATAATCTCTGGTCATGCGGGAGGAAAAGGTGGCAATGGTGGTGAAGCCCAGAAGGCCGAAGATCAGATAGCCCAGGATAAATTTGGAGTAGAGTGAACGGGTCATGGTATTACCTCTTTACCTCGAATTTGTAGCCGATGCCCCATACCGTGGTAATGGACCAGTTGGCGTGATCCTTGATTTTTTCCCGCAGACGCTTGATATGTACGTCTACGGTCCGGGTATCTCCGATGTATTCGTAGCCCCAGATGTGATCCAGGAGCTGCTCTCTTGTAAAGACCTGATTCGGCGAGGAGGCCAGAAAGTAGAGAAGCTCCAGCTCTTTGGGAGGCATTTCCACCGAATGGCCTTTGTAGAGTACAGAGTAGTTTGTCAGGTTTACGATCAGATCCGGGTACTCCACATATTCTCCCTGCTGCTTTGGTTCTGTAGAAATGGAGGCAGGGGCTGCCTGATAACGGCGGAGAACTGCTTTTACACGGGCGACCAGCTCTTTGGAATCAAAGGGTTTGATCATATAGTCATCTGCTCCCAGCTCCAGCCCCAGAACCTTGTCAAAGATTTCACCCTTGGCTGACAGCATGATGATGGGAACCTGAGATGAGGTGCGCAGCTCCCGGCAGACCTGATAGCCGTCTATGCCCGGAAGCATCAGGTCAAGAAGGATCAGGTTGGGTTTAAATTCGGGGAATACCTTAAGGGCTTCCTCGCCGTCTCCTACGATCATTGTTTCATAACATTCTTTCATTAAATACAGGGAAATAAGTTCTGCAATATTTGCATCATCATCTACGATCAGAATCTTCTGTTTTTCAGCCATTGGTGAAAATCCTCCTTATGTCATTACTTAAAAGTCACGATGGTAACGCCGGTTCCGCCTTCTCCAAACTCACCCAGGCGGAAATCCTTTACATACTTTAATTGACGCAGCCGCTTGTGACAGGCATTTTTCAGCGCTCCCGTACCGCGTCCGTGAACAACCCGCACACTCGGCATATGGGCCAGATATGCATCGTCCAGATATTTTTCCATGGCAGGCACGGCCTCGTCTGTAGTCATGCCGATGAGATTGACCTCTGTTCCCACGGAAAATGATTTTGACATCCGGATCTGGCCACTTCCGCTGCCATTTCCCTTTGCCTGTGAAAATGTTTTCTTTGCCTTGGAGCCTGCCGCCGTGCCGCCGTAGGTGCGTGAGGAACCGTCTCCAAGGGTGGCGCTTATGTCGTCTTCACGGATCAGCTCCAGATCACGGATATTGACTCTGGAACGGAGAATGCCCATCTGGACAAAGAGATCGCCCTTTGCATCCGGCAGGGTGCTGACGGTGCCCTTCAGGTTCATGGAAAGCACCTTTACGCCGTCTCCGATTTTTAGTTTCTTTGGTGAAATGGGCTGGCTGGGGCCTTTGGCCTTTACTGCCAGCTTATCGTCGGTCTTTTTAATCTGCTCCCGCAGTTTGGCTCTCTGAGCCTCCAGTTCTTTTCCTACGCCGGATTCAGAAGCCAGGCGGTTGATCTCGCGGATGGTCTGGTCTGCCGTCTCCTTGGCTTCTCTTAAAATCCTCTGGGCTTCCTCAGAGGCATTGCGGATCAGCTTATCCTTGCGCTCGTCCAGACGTTCTTCCTTCTGGGTCAGGCGGGATTTTAGCTGGGCAATCTCCTCCTTATAGGAGCGGATTTCCTCCTGCTCCTTTTCAATGGTGACGCGGCTGGTTTCCAGGCTGGCAAGAAGATCTTCAAAGGATTCGTCCTTGGCTTCCAGATGGCTTTTTGCATCTTCGATAATGAAATCGGGAAGGCCCAGCTTTTTGGAAATGGCAAAGGCGTTACTTTTGCCGGGAATGCCGATTAACAGGCGGTAGGTGGGATGGAGCGTTTCCACGCTGAATTCGCAGCAGGCATTTTCCACACCGGGAGTGGTGAGGGCAAAGACCTTTAATTCGCTGTAGTGGGTAGTTGCCATGGTTCGGCACTTCATGTTGTGGAGGAAGGACAGCACAGCAATGGCAAGAGCCGCGCCCTCGGTGGGATCTGTTCCTGCGCCAAGCTCGTCAAAGAGGCATAAGGAACGGGAGTCTGCCTGCTGTAAAATAGATACGATATTTGTCATGTGGGCGGAGAAGGTACTGAGGCTTTGCTCAATGCTCTGTTCGTCCCCGATATCTGCAAATACTTCGTCAAAAACAGCCAGCTCCGAGCCTTCCCATGCAGGGATATGAAGGCCGGCCTGTCCCATCAGGGTAAACAGTCCCACGGTTTTTAAGGAAACGGTCTTGCCTCCGGTATTGGGGCCGGTGACGATCAAAAGATCAAAATTCTTTCCCAGCCAGATGTTGATAGGGACTACTTTCTGGGGATCTAAGAGCGGGTGGCGTCCGTCTTTGATGTGAATGCGGCCTTTGTCATTAAATACAGGCGCACTGCACCGGTACTGGCGGGACAGGGCGGCTTTGGCAAAGATAAAGTCAAGCTGGGCCAAAAGCTCCATATTCAGGCGCAGTTCTTCTATATGGGGAGCCGCTTCATTGCTTAAAGAGGCCAAAACAGCTTCAATTTCCTTCTGCTCCTGGATTTCCAACTCCCGGATCTCATTGTTCAGCTTCACGATAGCCATGGGTTCGATGAAAAGGGTAGAGCCGGTGGCAGACTGATCGTGGACCATACCGGAAACCTGGTTTTTATATTCAGCCTTTACAGGGAGGCAGTAGCGTCCGTCCCTCATGGTGATCACCGCATCCTGAAGATAGGTGCGGTGAGAATTTAAAATGGAATTTAACTGGGTATGGATGCGGTCCGCCGCAGCCTTGATGGAACGGCGTACCCGGGAAAGACCGGGGCTGGCTTCATCTGCAATTTCATCTTCTGAGAGGATACAGCGTTTGATTTCATTATTTAAAGGGGTTAAAGGCTCGATGGACTGAAATAAGGGATCCAGGGAGTCAGGCACATATTCAGCCACTTCAGCCTGCTTCGGCGGCTTCTGTCCGGGAAAACGGGGGGTGAAAACGGGGGGGGACTCTGTATCCCTGCGTCCGTAAGCCTTGGCTCTTGAAGCCACGGTAAGAACCGAGCTGATAGAGAGAAGCTCAGGGATGCTAAGAGAGCTTCCGATTTCCAGGCGCTTTAAGGAACCGCCGATTTCCCGAAGGCCGGAAAAGGAAACAGAGCCCTTTAAACGCACACGGTTCACAGCGTCTGTGGTCTGGGCCTGGCGGGTGCGGATCTCTTCCAGATCAGAAGAAGGAGACAGTTCCCGGCACAGGGACTTCCCTAGAGGAGAGGCCGCATGGCTTTCCAGTTGGGTGATTATCTTCGTATATTCCAGGGTTTTTAATGCTTTTTGGTTCATTTTTTATCAATAACCTCCTGAGAGTGGTACAAAATATCCTGTTTACACGGACAAGTATACCACATCCCCCGATATTTACGATAGGGGAAAATTCCGAACGAACAAAAACTTGCATATTAAGCGTGAGAACCGTATAATAAGAGGTGAGATTCTTCGTAAGGAGGAGCGAAATGGCGGATAAGCGTGAAGACAAGGGAACGGACGAAGGCCAGGAAAAACAGAAACCGTTTATCAGGGAGAAAATCGTCCGCCAGCCACCTTCCGGGCGGCAGATCATGAGAAAAATTTTGATGACAGGAGCCTGCGCAGTTGTGTTCGGAACAGCAGCTGCGGTATGCTTTTCGGCTGTAAAGCCGATCGCAGACAGAGCCTTCGGCCCGGAGGAGACAGAGCAGGAGCCGATCACCATTGCAAAGGATGAGCCGGAAGCGCAGCAGCCTGTACAGACAGAGTGTGCGCCGGTGCCTGAGGAAACAGAGCCGGTGGAGGATATGGTGCGGTCAGAGATGGAGAAGTATCCGTATTCTATGGATGATCTGAACCGTCTCTACGGAAATTTGAATACGCTGGTTGAAGAGAATGAGGGCTGTGTGGCTTCTGTTCACTCGATTCAGAGGGAAACGGACTGGTTTGATAATCCCATTGAAACTACAGGCCAGTATTCAGGCGTGGTGATTTCCTGCACAAGAGGAGAGATCCTTGTTCTGGTGCCGGATGAGGCGGTAGATACGGCGGATTCCATTGAAGTATCATTTTCAGGCGGAACCATTCTTCCGGGTACTGTAAAACAAAAGGATTCTGTGGCAGATATGGCTCTTGTAAGCGTAAATGCCGCAGAGCTGGAGGACAGGCAGTATGAGCGCATAAAAGAGCTTCCGCTGGGAAATTCTTACGGTGTCAGGCAGGGAGATCTGGTGGTTGCCATCGGTTCCCCGGCCGGTGTGACCGGTTCCAGTGGATACGGCGCTATTTCCTATGTAGTGCGCAGCACAAAAGCGGTAGACGGAAGTACCAGGATCTTTTATACGGATACAGCGGCAGATTCCCAGGCGGGAACCTTCCTTATTAATACGGATGGAGAACTGATCGGCTGGGCGGTGGATGATTATGGGCAGGAGGATCATTCTTCCATGACAGCCGTTATGTCCGTATCGGATTATAAGGGGGCCTTGGAACTTATGAGCAACGGTCTTCCTGTGCCTTACTTTGGTATACTGGGACAGGAGATCACGGCAGCCATGGCCCAGAAGGGAATGCCTAAGGGCATCTATATTTCAGAAGCCGTTATGGACAGTCCAGCTTATAATGCAGGCCTTCAGCCGGGGGATATTCTCACAAAGCTGGGAGATATGCCGGTGACAAATCTGAAGGAATTTCAGGGCCAGGTGGAAAAGCTCCAGGCAGGAACGAAGATCATTGTAAACGTACAGCGCAGCAATGGCAAAGACGAATACAGGGAAATCCCCTTTGAGATAACCGTTGGAACCAGATAAGTGCGGTGTGGGAGTCCGAACGAAGCGGACTCCCTTTTCAGTAAAAGAGAGATGAGGTATGAAAATGAGATATATTGAGACATTCCATGAAGGAAATCATATTTCCGATATTTATTTATGCAAGACAAAACAGATTCAGCTTACAAAAACAGGAAAAGAATATGGAAATCTGATCCTTCAGGATAAGACAGGCACCATTGAGGCAAAGATCTGGGATCTTTCTTCTCCGGGAGTAGGGGAATTTGACGCAATGGACTATGTGCACATTGAGGCAGATGTGACGCTGTTTCAGAATGCAAACCAGCTGAATGTGCGCCGGATTCGCACCGCCAGAGAGGGAGAGTATGTGGAGGCGGATTATCTGCCTGTTTCTAAAAAAGAGATTGGAAAGATGTATGAGGAGCTGCTGGGATTTGTGCGCAGTGTGAAGAATCCATGGCTGAATCAGCTTTTGTCAGGGTATTTTGTGGAAGATAAGGAATTTGCCAAGGCGTTCCAGTTCCATTCCGCGGCAAAGACCGTTCATCATGGATTCGTAGGAGGACTCTTAGAGCATACCTTAAGTGTGGTAAAGCTCTGCGACTACTATGCAGGGTATTATAAGACATTAAACAGGGATCTGCTTCTCACCGCAGCCATGTTCCACGATATCGGAAAGATGCAGGAGCTGTCACGTTTCCCTGAAAATGATTATACCGACGACGGCCAGCTTCTGGGCCATATTATGATCGGCACGGAGATGATTTCCGAGCGGATCCGCCAGATTCCGGATTTCCCGCCCAGACTGGCGTCTGAGTTAAAACACTGTATTCTGGCCCATCACGGAGAGCTGGAATATGGTTCACCCAAGAAACCGGCTCTTTTGGAAGCGCTGGCACTGAATTTTGCAGACAATACAGATGCCAAGATGGAGACAATGATCGAGGCTCTGGCAGTAGGCGGAACGAATAAGGGCTGGCTGGGCTACAACAGGCTTTTAGAAACCAACATCAGAAAGACAACGGAGTAAGGAAAGTGGAAAAAAATCAGGAATTTACAGTTACCATTGAAGATATGAGCGAGGACGGCTCCGGTATCGGAAAGCTTGACGGCTACATCTGGTTTATCAAGGATACGGTCATCGGCGACCAGGTGCGGGCGAAAGCCATGAAGATGAAAAAATCCTATGGTTTTGCCCGTCTGATGGAGGTGATCACTTCTTCTGCTTTTCGGACAGAGCCAAGATGCCCTGCGGCCCGTCCCTGCGGGGGCTGCCAGCTCCAGGCCATGAAATATGAGGAGCAGCTGGCATTTAAAGAGCGAAAGATTAAAAATAACCTTATGCGGATCGGCGGTTTTAAAGAGGAAGAAATCCCCATGTTTCCAATTATTGGAATGGAGGAGCCCTGGCGGTACCGCAACAAGGCTCAGTTTCCTTTTGGAATGAATAAAAACGGAGAAATTATAACCGGATTTTATGCGGGCCGCACCCATGATATCATTGAAAATGCGGACTGCCTGCTGGGGGTACAGGAAAACAGGGGAATACTGGAAATTATCAAGGCATTTATGAAGGAATATAGGATCAGGCCCTATGATGAGAAAAGCCATCAGGGGCTGGTTCGCCATGCCCTGATCCGAAAAGGGTTTAAGAGCGGTGAGATCATGGTCTGTCTGGTGATCAACGGAAAGCGCCTGCCCCACGGGGAAGAGCTGGTAAAGCGGCTGTCGGCTGTTTCAGGAATGACCAGCATTTCTTACAGTATCAATGAGGAAAAGACCAATGTGATCATGGGAAAAGAGATTGTAAATCTTTATGGTCCAGGGTATATTACAGATTCCATTTCGGATGTAACATATCAGATCTCCCCCCTGTCTTTTTATCAGGTTAATCCGGTGCAGACAGAAAAGCTGTATGGAACAGCCCTGGAATATGCGGGCCTTACGGGAAAAGAAACGGTATGGGATCTGTACTGCGGCATTGGAACTATTTCCCTGTTCCTGGCTCAGAAGGCGAAAAAGGTATATGGCGTGGAGATTGTCCCCCAGGCCATTGAAGATGCCAGAAGAAATGCCCGGTTGAATGGAATGGAAAATGTGGAGTTCTTTGTAGGAAAGGCAGAGGAGGTGCTGCCGGAGCAGTATGAAAAGAACCAGATCTATGCCGATGTGATCGTGGTAGATCCCCCAAGAAAGGGCTGCGACCAGATGTGCCTGGATACGATCCTGAAAATGCGGCCCGAACGGGTCGTTTATGTCAGCTGCGATTCCGCTACCCTGGCAAGAGATCTGAGATACCTTGTGGATGGGGGGTATGAGGTGAAGAAGGTTAGAGGGTGTGATATGTTTCCGCAGGGGGGACACTGCGAAACGGTTGTAAAATTGGAGCGGGTAAAAAGAAAATAGGAGAATTGTGAGGCGAGAAAATTGGAAAATCGAAATCGGATGGGAAAGAATAAAGAGGGTGTAATTTTCCCTGTTGCTCCAAATCTTTCTGACATGAGTGGTGCCTATTTGGAATTTATAGAAGAAATTAAAAAAGAGATTCAACATCAGCGACTAACTGTTGTATTGAATGCGAATTCAAGTATGATTTGTCTTTATTGGCACATAGGAAAAGAAATTCTGCAAAAACAGGAAAAGGAAGGCTGGGGAGCGAAAATTATAGACCGTATGTCAAAAGATTTGAAAGAAGCATTTCCAGATATGTCCGGTTTTTCGCCAAGAAATATCAAGTATATGAGAAAATTTGCGGCCTGTTGGCCTGATTTTGAAAAGGTGCAGCAGGTTGTTGCACAAATACCATGGCGAACAAATTTAAAATTGCTTGATAAACTGAGTACACAGGAAGAACGAATTTGGTATGCTCATAAGACTATTGAAAACGGTTGGAGCAGTAATGTATTGGATTTTCAGATACAGAACAGATTACTTGAGCGTACTGGGAAAAGTGTGAACAACTTTCCGGCCGCATTACCGCCGGCAGATTCGGATATGGCAAACCAGATTTTCAAAGATCCATATTTATTTGATTTTTTAGGTACCGATATGCCAAGACGTGAAGTTGAAATTGAGCGTCAATTGGTAGAACATATTCAGAAATTTTTATTGGAACTGGGGCAGGGTTTTGCGTTTGTAGGCAGACAGGTACATTTGGAAGTGGGAGGACAGGATTTTTATATTGATTTGCTGTTTTATCATTTGAAACTTCGTTGTTATGTTGTGATTGAATTAAAGGCCTGTGATTTTGAACCAGGATTTATCAGTCAGCTTAATATGTATCAGAATATCGTAAATGATATTTTATGCCATCCAGATGATAAGCCAACGATTGGTTTGTTATTGGTGAAAGGGAAGAATAAGACGGTTGTTGAGTATTCTTTGACAGGATATCAAAATCCGATCGGTGTTGCAGAATGGCAAAATCAAATAGAAAAGGAATTACCGGAAGAATTAAAGAGTAGTTTACCGTCTATTGCAGAAATCGAAAGGGAACTGGCGTAATTGTGCAACAGGTTGTTGCATAATTTGGATGATGTAACTATCCGGAAATTTCGACAGGTTCGAAAAGAATGAAGGGGCATTTGGAGTTTTGAAAAATGATTATGAATTTCAATGATTTTTACTTCGAGGAAAAACCAAGGTAAAACAGGAGATTCTTTTGCTCTGTAGGGGGTATAACATTAATAAACTGCATGCAAAAATCCAAAAAGAACGCACAGAAAGTTAGCTTTTCCCAGTAAAAGAAACAGCCTGAACAGCCAAAAAAATGGAGGCTTTTTTAAAGTACGCCAAAAATCCGGAAGAATTTCCAAATGAAAAGAATTCTTTCCGGATTTTTTCATGTATAGAGCGAGGGCATCGCTCAATCATCTAATTTGATGATTTTGCGACACCCTCATAATAAATAGCTTTTAATTATTGAGAAGTTCCTCCCTTTCAATTCAACGGCTCAATCACAGGCATTGTTTTCGAAGCGGGAGCGGATTCTGCCGGTTTGGATTCCTGAGTGGCTTTGGAAGCCTCTGCCGCTTTGGAAGCCTCTGTTGCTTTGGAAGCTTCTGTTGCTTTTGCAGCAGATGTAGCTTTGGAGGTTTCTGTATTTTTGGAAGCTTTTGTCTCAGATTTTGCAGCTTCCGAGCTCTTGGACGTCTGAGCAGTTTTTGAGGTTTCTGTGTTCTTTGCAGCTTTGGTAGATTTTGTGGCCTCTGTACTCTTAGGAGCCTTCGTGGATTTTGTAGCTTCCGTGCTCTTTGCGGCCTTTGCATTCTTAGCGGTTTCCGTACTCTTAGACGCCTTGGTAGACTTAGACGCCTCTGTATTCTTGGAAGTTTTGGAAGACTTTGCGGCTTCCGTGCTCTTGGACGTCTTTTCCTTATCGGAATTGGAGGTTTTCTTGTCCTCCTCCTTTTTACTTCCGTTTGTTCCGTTTTCTCCGTCTTCCGGGAAATCTGTTTCCCGGCTGTCTGTGTCAATGCCGGAGGTGCTTAAGGAAAAAGCGGACTGATTTGCATTTCCGGCCATATCTTCCAGATATACGGTCAGGGAACCTTTCTCCAGATCAAAGGTAATGCGGCCGGTTTCCTTGTCATAGCTGACAGGAGCTGTCCGTTTTCCAGCATCATCCGTAGCATAAACAGCCTCATAATTGATTCCGGAAATATTGTCCTCTGCGATCAGCTCCAGTTTACCGTCTTCCATGACCACAGTTTCTTCATCGATCGAGGGAGCTGTGTCATCTAAGACTGCGATATGCTCGTTTTGACGGGCAGGCATACCGTTCCAGCCCTCCACATAGATTTCCAGAGCGCCGTTATTTGTTAAGGCAGCATGGTAAACGCCGCCTTCTTTTTTGAATTCAATATCCTGGGATTCCAGGGTTGTGGTAAGTTTCCGGATAGGAATCAGCGATTTTACCTTAAGGGAAACATCTACGGTTTTGTAATCAGTGGTGTCCCCTACAGTCAGCTCGATTCGGGGGGAAGCGGTTACCAGAAAGAGTAGAAGAAGGTTGAAAACAATAAACGGCAGCACATACCATAAAAGATTGTGAAGGAACCGGTTTTCATTTCCGGAACGGCCGTTATTGCTGTGTTTTGGGCTGCGCCGTGAGCCGTGTGAGGCTGGTGAACGGTCGCTGCGGGGCGCTGTATAGGATGAATGGCGGTCCATTGCCTTTGTCCTCCTTTGAAGTTTGGTCAAAATACCACTATAGCATAGCAGAAATTGTCTGGTCTTACAAGGAAAAATTGCTCTTGTAAGAGTGTTGTAAGAAAGTCTGTGGGGAAAAGGGATGAAAACAGGAGCAGAATATGATATGATGGGAATGATACTACATATGCCAAAATATTCCCGGAACGGGAAGGGCACAGGATGATCCTCAGGGGTCTAGCGAGAAAAGGGGCAGAGCCATGATAGAAGAAGCAGCAGCATTTGCGGCGCAGGCGCACCATGGAACATTCAGAAAAGGGACACAGATCCCGTATATTACACACCCGATGGAGGCAGCTCTGATCGTATCCGGGTTTACGGATGATCCGGAGATGATCGCGGCAGCGCTTTTGCATGATGTGGTTGAGGATACGGGCGTGACAGAAGAGGAGATTAGGGAGCGCTTCGGTTCAAGAGTAGCCTGTCTGGTGGCAAATGAGACAGAGGATAAAACAAAATGCTGGAGGGAACGGAAGGGAGCTACCATACAGCATCTGAAAAGTGCTCCAAGAGAGATTAAGATCCTGGCTCTTGGGGATAAGCTCAGCAATATGCGCTGTACGGCAAAGGATTATCTGGTTCTTGGGGATGAAATCTGGCAGCGGTTTAATGAAAAGGATAAGGCCATGCACGCCTGGTATTACTGGGGGATTGCAGATGCATTGGATGATTTAAAGGAACATCTTTATTACAAAGAATATATTATGCTCTGCCGGACTGTATTCGGAGCTGGGACATGAGGTCAATGAAGCAGGAAGTCCATTGGCTTTAGGCGATGGACGGTCTACTGGAAGCGGCAGACAGTAAGGAGAATGAAAGAATGAGCAATTTAAAACGAAACGGCAGGATTTTGGCGCTGCTTGTCATAATGGGAATCCTGTTTGGAACCCAGGGAATGACGGCACTTGCAGGAACCATGGGAGTAGGGGCGGCAGCAGGTCCGGCCGGCGGGCCGGGCATGGAAGCAGTGGGCCCATCAGATCAGAACGATGAGCAGGAAAAGCCGTCTGAAACAGATGGGGTACAGAGCGCGGAAGGTCAGCCGGCAGGCGGATCCGAAGCCCAGGGGGAATCCGGACAGTCCGCTACCGGATCCGAAATTCAGGATACAGCGGATCATTCAACAGCCTCATCTGACCTCCCTCTTCAGGTAAACTACAGTATTTACTCCCCGGTCCAGGGATGGAGCGGTACGGCTGCGGATAATCAGGCATTGCAGGCTCCTTATGGAAGCTGGGTGGCAGCTATGAGGGCGAATCTGATCAATATTCCGGCAGATGCTCAGGTAGGCATCCGCTATCAGGTAAATTTAAGCGGGACCGGCTGGCTGGATCCGGCAGAGGATGGAGCGGAGGCGGGAAATGCGTCTGCTGAGGCGCCGCTGGAAGCGATCTGCATGGAGCTGTATGGAGCGTCTGCAGCATCATATGATCTGTATTATAAGGTTTATCAGAATGGTACATGGACGGATTGGGCATTAAATGGAGCTGTGGCAGGTACGGAGGGAGCTGGCCTGAGGATCGATGGAATCAGGGCTGCGATCACGGCAAAGGACGCCGGAGCGCCTCAGGCAGCCATGAACGCAGTCGATCCCTCCAGACCTATGATCGCCCTGACCTTTGATGACGGCCCGCGGACTTCGGTTACCAGCCGGATCCTTGACAGCTTGCAGCAGAATGGGGGACGGGCTACATTCTTTATGGTAGGTACCAATGTGGACTCCAATGCCGCAGTGATCCGCCGTATGGCCGAACAGGGCTGTGAGGTCGCAAACCACACCAATGACCATAAATATCTTACAAAAATTGGGGCGGAAGGCATTCGCAGCCAGGTAGGTTCTGTGAATCAGAAGATTGCTTCTGCCTGCGGTGTGTCTCCGGTACTGATGCGTCCGCCAGGAGGATATGTGGACGGCGCATCACTGTCTGTATTAGGCTCTATGGGTATGCCGGCAATTATGTGGTCTATTGATACGAGAGACTGGCAGCACCGTAATGCTCAAAGAACCATTGATACGGTTCTGGATCAGGTAAAGGATGGAGACATCATTTTGATGCATGATATTTATGAGCCAACGGCACAGGCGGCAGAAGTTCTGATTCCTGAACTGACAGCCAGAGGTTATCAGCTGGTAACAGTCAGCGAACTGGCTTCGTTTAGGGGCGGTATCCAGCCCGGACATAAATACAGCCAGTTCCGTTAAAAATACTTGCAATTTGAAGCATACATATTTATAATGTCTTTACCGGGCGGAGTTCCCTCCGTCCGGATCTATTTTCTAAAGTCTTCAGGGTTTTATACATCAGATTCATTCATTTCTTAAATTTCCAAAGGTCTCCCACACCAGGATATTTGATTTGAAAACAGAACCGCACATTGGCAATTAGATAAAAGCAGAATACACTGCAAAAGGCGGAAAGCCAAACAGGTATTTTATGTAAATCAGATAAACCAAAACGGGGGAACAAATATGAACGAATACAAAAACAGAAGGCAGCTTTTATGTCTGGCGGTCACGGCGGGAATGATGTTTACTGCTGTCAATGTATCATCCAAAACGGTCTGGGCCGCTGCAGAGCAGGTGATCGAGTATGATCCGAATCAGGAGGAAAAGACACATCCGGGCTCCATTATTTTAAAACAGAATTTGAAGGAGGAAGACTTACCGTCGTTGAAACAGCCGGAAGCTTCCTATACAGATGAAAATGGGATTCATTACCGCCTGGCGGACTGGGAGGTGCGTGAGCTGCCGGAAGCTTCCCGGAGCCGTATGCTTGAAAAAACGGAAGTGTACCGGGAGGTAGAAGGAGCAGAGACGCTTCCACCCTATGTGGACAGCAGGCAGGAGGAAAATGGCGCAAAGATATCAGGACGGCTGTATATGCAGGAGAGTCGGGTACTGGGGGAGGAGTGGAGAGAGGATTTTCAGGCGCCTGTGACATTTTATTCCTATGGAGCAGATGAATATGAATTGGGTGGAATAAAAATTTCCGGGGAAGATATCCTGGATTCAGCTTTGGCAGAACAGGAGCTTCTTTTAGGAGAAATGGGGCTTTCGTCCGAGGCTTACCATATCACATCTATGGATTGGGATGGGGAAAGCTTTATGGATGAAACGGGCCAGGTCTGCCGCAGGGCGTCGGCAAGGGGAGAGAGGCTGCTGCGTGATTACGAGGCTGTATACAGAGGACAGGTTCAGGTTGTGGAGCCGGTTTCCTATGAGGTGTCCGCTGTGTATGAACCTGCGGAACTGGGGAATATTTCTAATTCAGAAAAAGAGCAGGAAGAGGCATTGGTTTTAGAGCCGGAAGCGGCAGAAGAGCCGGATCCATTTTTACGCTGGATCCGAACCGGAGTGACTGTTACGGCTGCATTGGGAGTTTCAGGCATATTGTTGGGGATTGTTCTGTATTTTACAGGGAAAAACAGGCGTAAAAGCCAGGAAGAGGAGCTGAAATATAATTAGAGCTTAATGATTTTTTTATAGAATTCTAAAGAAAATTTCAAAGAAAATACATAGTAAAAACACAGATTACGTAGTAATATGTATCGTGTATACAGAAATGAATGGAGAGGAGAGTTCATTTATGAAAAGAAAATATTTTATGATCGCAGTGATGGCAGCTGCCCTTGGAATGACAGCCTGTTCATCTCAGAAAACAGAGACTGAGGCAGCAACGGCTACGACAGCCGCGTCTTCGGTAGCAGAGACAACCACGGCAGAGGCTTCTTCCGAGGAAGAGGAGGCAGAGACGGAGAGCTTTTACGGTATTGTAAAGACAGTAGAGGATACGGTTATTACAGTAACAGACGATGCCGGAACAGAAGCCGGATTTGACGTGTCCGGAGCAGAGCTTACCGGAGCAGAGGCCATCGGTGAAGGCGATGAGGTAGATGTTTACTACACAGGAGCGCTGGGAGAAACGCCGGCAAAGGCCGTAGAGGTTGATATTGTGATTTCCGCAGCAGAGGAAGCCGAGGAGGAAGCTGCTGAGGAGGATGATCTGACAATTACGGGAACCATTGAAAGCACAGAAGATGGAAGCCTTGTTTTAAAGACGGAGGACGGTTCCTATACCTTAAATACCCTCATTGCCCAGACGGTCACAAAGGATGGCGTTAAGGCCGGCACAGAGGCAGATATTACATATTATGGAGATCTGGAAGATGAGGAAGTTCCCGCAGTCGCTACAAAGATCGTGACTGCAGACGCCAGAGATACAGAGGACGCGGGAATTAAGACCCTTACCGGTACCGTAGCAGAGGCAGAGAGCAATCATGTTGTTCTGGATACAGAGGATCCGGAAAATACCTTCTTTTCATTTGTGGGGGAAGATGGGATGTTTGACGGCTTAAAGACCGGAGATACGGCTACTGTGATCTATGAGGGTACATTAACAGCCAAGACCATTAAAGCATTAGGACTTAAAAAGTAAATAATTTCTTTTACACCCACCTGTTGGAATCGTTCCGGCCGGCGGGTGTCTGCATATAAAGGATTCTGTAAAAAAATTAGCACTCGACTCTTGACACTGCTAATAACATGTGTTATAGTACGCATAGAACAAAGAACAGAAACACGATTCCGCAGCAGAAAGGGGAATGGCGTATGAATATCAATAAATTTACACAAAAGTCCATGGAGGCGGTGCAGGGCTGTGAAAAGCTGGCGTATGAGTACGGCAATCAGCAGATCGATCAGCCGCATCTGCTTTACAGTCTCCTGACCTTGGATGACAGCCTGATCATGAAGCTGGTTACGAAAATGGGAATCCAGGGAGATATGTTTAAAAATGAGGCCAAACAGGCCATTGAGAAGCTTACAAAGGTAAGCGGCGGCGGCCAGCTTTACATCAGCAATGATTTAAACAAGGTACTGATTAACGCTGAGGATGAAGCAAAGGCTATGGGAGACGAGTACGTTTCGGTGGAGCATTTGTTTTTAGCACTTTTAAAGCAGCCCGGACGGGAAATGAAGGAGCTGTTTAAGACTTATGGAATCACCAGAGAACGGTTTTTGCAGGCGTTGTCCACCGTCCGGGGCAATCAGAGGGTAGTCAGCGACAACCCGGAGGCGACCTATGATACACTGGAAAAATATGGTTATGACCTGGTAGAGCGGGCCAGAAACCAGAAGCTGGATCCGGTGATCGGCCGCGACAGTGAAATCCGCAACGTAGTCCGTATTCTGTCCAGAAAGACAAAAAATAATCCGGTGCTGATTGGTGAGCCCGGCGTAGGTAAGACAGCCGTTGTAGAAGGTCTGGCTCAGAGAATCGTCCGGGGCGATGTGCCGGAGGGCTTAAAGGATAAAAAGCTCTTTGCCCTTGATATGGGAGCCTTAGTGGCAGGAGCCAAGTATAGAGGCGAATTTGAGGAGCGTTTAAAAGCAGTTCTGGAAGAGGTAAAAAAGAGCGAAGGCCAGATCATCCTCTTTATTGATGAGCTTCATACCATTGTGGGAGCAGGAAAGACAGAGGGATCCATGGATGCGGGCAATATGTTAAAGCCCATGCTGGCAAGAGGCGAGTTGCACTGCATCGGCGCTACTACCTTAAATGAATACCGCCAGTACATTGAAAAGGATGCGGCCTTAGAGCGCCGGTTCCAGCCGGTTATGGTGGCAGAGCCTACGGTTGAGGACACCATTTCCATTCTCAGAGGACTGAAGGAGCGGTATGAGGTTTACCATGGCGTAAAGATCACAGATTCCGCTCTGGTAAGCGCAGCCATGCTGTCCGACCGCTATATTTCCGACCGTTTTCTGCCCGATAAGGCCATTGACCTGGTAGATGAGGCCTGTGCAATGATCAAAACTGAAATGGACAGTATGCCCGCAGAATTAGACGAGCTGTCCCGCAGGCTGATGCAGATGGAAATCGAGGAAGCAGCATTAAAAAAGGAAACAGACCGCTTAAGCCAGGATCGTCTGGCAGATTTACAGAAGGAGCTGGCAGAGCTGCATGATGAATTTACCGCAAAAAAGGCTCAGTGGGAAAATGAAAAATCCAGCGTAGACCGCCTCTCTGCTCTCCGTGAAGAGATTGAGGCTGTAAACCGCCAGATCCAGGATGCCCAGCAGAAATACGATCTGAACAAGGCGGCAGAGCTTCAGTATGGAAAGCTGCCCCAGCTGCAGAAGGAGCTGGAGGCAGAGGAAGAGAAGGTTAAAAAGGAAGATCTGAGCCTGGTTCATGAGAGTGTGACAGAGGATGAGATTGCAAGAATTGTGTCCAAATGGACCGGCATTCCTGTGGCAAAGCTTACAGAGAGCGAGCGCAGCAAGACCCTTCATCTGGATCAGGTGCTCCATAAGAGAGTCGTAGGACAGGACGAGGGCGTTGAGAAGGTCACAGAGGCCATTATCCGGTCAAAGGCAGGAATTAAAGATCCTACGAAGCCCATTGGTTCCTTCCTGTTTTTAGGCCCCACCGGCGTAGGTAAAACAGAGCTTGCCAAGGCTCTTGCAGAGTCACTGTTTGATGATGAATCCAATATGGTGCGCATTGATATGAGCGAATATATGGAGAAGCATTCTGTGGCACGTCTCATTGGAGCGCCTCCAGGATATGTGGGCTATGATGAGGGCGGACAGCTTACAGAGGCTGTGCGCCGCAAGCCCTACAGCGTAGTGCTGTTTGATGAGGTGGAAAAGGCACATCCGGATGTATTTAATGTGCTGCTGCAGGTACTGGATGACGGACGGATCACAGATTCTCAGGGACGCACGGTGGATTTTAAAAACACCATTATCATTCTTACTTCCAACATCGGCTCCCAGTATCTTTTAGAGGGGATTGATGAGAATGGCTCCATCCGCCCGGAGGCTAAAGAGGCTGTGATGAATGACCTGAGAACTCATTTCCGTCCGGAGTTTTTGAACCGTCTGGATGAAATGATTCTCTTTAAGCCTCTGACAAAGGAAAATATTGGAAGTATTGTGGATTTATGCATTGCGGACTTAAACCGCCGTCTGGCAGACCGGGAGTTAAAGCTGGAGCTTACAGAGACAGCGAAGGCCTTTATCACAGAAAACGGCTATGATCCCGTATATGGCGCCCGTCCTTTAAAGCGGTATCTGCAAAAGAATGTAGAAACCCTGGCAGCAAAGCTGATTTTAGGAGGAGGGCTGCGGGAAGGCGCTGTAATCGTGATCGATGTATCGGAGGATGGAAGCAGGCTTATCGCTTATACGGAATAAAAAGAAAGGAAGGTCATAAGGTGAATAAGATTCCAAAGGATCCCATGATCCTGTTCAGCTTTGTGAATACACAGCTTAGAGACCGTTTCAGTTCATTGGAAGAGATGTGCAGAGAAATGGAGCTGGATCAGTCTTATATAGAAGAAACTCTGGAAGGTGCAGGGTTTTCCTATGATCCCAAACGGAACTGCTTCCGCTGATGGTTGGCAGCAAAAGCCGGCTTTATCTGATGTCTGGTCAGATAGGGCCGGCTTTTTTGAGGTGGTGCGAAAGGGCGAAGGCTGGAAATAAATAACAGGATGTGGTAGACTGGACAAAAGATCATTCACGGAATAGGGATGTATATTGTGATGGGGGATCTGTTAAGCTATAGTAGGAATACCCGATAGAGGATGAACAAAGCAGGAGGAGATATATGGGAGTGATATTCAATGAGGCAGAGGCTGTCTGGGAATGGCTTATGACGCATCTTATCGTAATCAATCTCTTGTTTTCCATTATTATTATTTTTTTCCAGCGCAGAGATCCCAGATCGGTATGGACCTGGCTGTTTGCTCTGAACTTTATTCCGGTGTTCGGAATTATATTTTATCTTCTTTTCGGCCAGGATTTAAAAAAGAGCCGGATGTTTAAGGTAAAGGGAATCAGCGATCGGCTGAATATGCCGGTTAAAAGCCAGGAAGAGATTATCCGCTCAAGCGATATTCCGGAGGAAATGATGGATCCCCTCATAAGGGATTTCCGCAGCCTGATCCTCTATAACCTGGAAACTTCCGGAGCTGTGCTTACGACCGACAATCAGGTGAAGATCTACACAGACGGCCAGGCGAAATTTGAAGGCCTTCGGACCGCTCTGCGCCGTGCCAGCCGATTTATCCACATTCAGTATTATATTATTAAAAATGACGAGGTATTTGATTCGATCGTGCCGATTCTGGAGGATAAGGTGCGTGAAGGCGTAGAGGTGCGGATTCTTTATGACGGCATGGGGGGGCGCTTTATGCCGAAACGCCGGTGGGAGGAACTGCGCCGCGCCGGGATTTTAGTCGGTGTATTTTTCCCTCCTATTTTAGGCTGGCTGAACCTGCGTGTAAATTACAGAAATCATAGAAAAATCGTTGTGATAGACGGGAATGTGGGATTTGTAGGCGGTTTTAATATTGGACGTGAATATATTTCAAAGGATCCCGGATTCGGTTATTGGAGAGATACCCATCTGCGGATCACCGGTGAAGCAGTGATGAGCCTGCAGATCCGCTTTGCACTGGACTGGAATTATGCTACGGGAGAGAATCTCTTTAAAAATGAGGCCTATTTCCGGACAGATCTGAAAAAGAAGACGGACGTCCGAAGGGATAAAGAAAGACCGGCCTGGCCTGATCCTGAACTGGAGGGAAGCCAGGTGGGAATGCAGATCATTGCCAGCGGTCCGGATACCAGAGAACCCCATATCCGAAACAACTATCTGGAACTGTTTCACAAGGCAAAGCACCATATTTATATTCAGACGCCTTATTTTGTGCCGGACGACGCCATTTTTTCGGCGCTTAAGATGGCTGCTTTGTCCGGGGTCGATGTGCGTCTGATGATTCCCTGTAAGCCGGATCATCCGTTTGTGTACCGGGCAACCTGTTCTTATGCAGGAGAACTTTTGGATTATGGTGCAAAGGTCTATATCTATACTAATGGTTTTCTCCATTCCAAGGGGATTATGGTTGACGGCCGGGTCTGCTGCTATGGCACTGCCAATATGGATATCCGGAGCTTTGAACTGAATTTTGAGGTAAATGCTACGATTTATGATGAGGCGGTCACGGCAGAACTGGAGCAGGCATTTATGAATGACCTGCCTCACTGCCGCCAGATAACAAGAGAGGATTATAAAAAAAGAGGCCTTCTGACCAGGATCAGGGAGCAGGGAAGCCGTCTTTTGTCTCCGCTTTTATAGGAAGAATAATTTTCAGTTCTGCTGTCCATACTAGCCCTATGAAGAGACAGTATAATGGAAAATTAAAAGAATCGCTCCGCAATTTCTGCCGCTGCGGGATTGCGGGCTGGTGTCTGGAGGTCATTTTCACTTCATTGGAATCCTGGATGCGGGGAGATATGCGGCTCATGGGGCGCACCTCGCTCTGGATGTTTCCCATCTATGGCATGGGAGTCCTTCTGCCGGGGATCGTAAATACGGCAGACCGTTGGCTCACCGGCCTGTCTGCATTCCCGGAGGCGGGAACCGATCGTATTTCACCACCAGCCAGACTGGTGCGCCACGGACTTATGGATATGGTTCTGATTTTTACGGCAGAGTATGTGACAGGAACGATTTTAAAGCATTTTAATGTGTGCCCATGGGATTATTCCATGTGGCCCGATCATATCGGCGGGGTGATCCGGCTGGCTTTTGGGCCCCTGTGGTTTTGCACCGGGCTTCTCTTTGAGATGCTTCAGACCCCCGGCAGACTTGAAAACTCAAACTAACAAAGAGTTGTATTTCCGATGTTTTCTGGTATATAATGGATACCATCAGCGGGCAGGAGAGCATCCCTTTATCCGCTGATGGCAGTAAATATTTTGAACAGAAGGAGAGTTACATATGATACGCTTATTGCTGGCAGCCATCGCCATTGTGCTGTATTTGGTACTTACTTTTCCGGTTTTGTGTTTTCTGGAGAAAAAGGCAAAAAAGAACCCGGAGGAGGCAGGCTGGAAGAGCTTTTCCATGGTGCGGTGGATTTTTAAAAAAATCAGCCGGATCGCCGGGATCACATACGAGGTGCGGGGGCTGGAAAATATTCCCACCGACCGGGCGGTGCTTTATGTGGGAAACCACAGAAGTTATTTTGATATTGTCATGGGCTATATGACCGTTCCTGGACTGACCGGTTTTATTGCCAAAAAGGAAATGATAAAGATCCCGCTGCTAAACCGCTGGATGGATCGGATGAACTGCTTATTTTTGGATCGTTCGAATATTAAAGAAGGTTTAAAAACTATTTTGGCAGGAATTGAAAAGATCAAGGGAGGAATTTCCATGTGGATTTTCCCCGAAGGAACCAGAAATCCCGGTGAAAATCCGGAAAAACTGATGGAGTTCCATGAGGGAAGTTTAAAGATTGCAGAAAAGAGCGGCTGTCCGGTGATCCCTGTTGCCATGGTGGGGACGGCAGAGGTATTTGAGCGTCATTTCCCATGGATCCGGCCCAGCCATGTGATCATCGAATACGGAAAACCCATTTATTTAAAGGAACTTCCGGCAGAAAACCGCAAGTTCCCCGGAGCCTACACAAGAGAGATCATTTGCTCCATGATAAAAGAGCTGGAGGAACAGAGATGAAGGAACTGAACTTACAGGAGATCCGGCAGCAGCTGGATGTGATTGACGCCAGCCTGACAGAGCTGTTTGAGACACGTATGGAGCTGTGCAGAGAGGTGGCTGAGTATAAGATACAGACCGGAAAGCCTGTTTATGACAGGGAGCGGGAGCAGCAGAAGCTTAAGGCGGTTACGGCTCTGGCTCACAGTGATTTTACGCGCAAAGGTACATATGAACTGTTTTCGCAGATCATGACCATCAGCCGCAGGCTTCAGTATGGTCTTCTGGCTTCCCACGGGCAGGAGATGGACACCGTGTTTTCCATGATCGAGGATTTAAAAAGGGAAAATGTGCGGATCGTATATCAGGGTGTGGAGGGCTCCTATGGACACGGTGCGGCCCGCCGGTATTTCGGCCCGGATGCGGATATGTACCATGTAAAGACCATGGAGGATGCCATGACAGAGGTGGAGGAGGGTCGGGCAGATTATGCGGTGCTCCCTATTGAAAACTCCTCCGCTGGGGCAGTAAGCGACAACTATGATCTCTTAGTAAAGCATAATGTGTACATCGCAGCGGAAACGGAGCTTCCGATTAACCATGCGCTGCTGGGCCGGGAAGATGCGGATATTAAGGATATCCGGACAGTTTATTCCCATCCGCAGGCTCTGATGCAGACCTCCCAGTATCTGAATGCCCACAGGGACTGGAAACAGATCAGCACGGTCAATACGGCGGTAGCGGCTAAAAAAGTGGCAGAGGAAAACGATCGTTCCCAGGCGGCGGTAGCCAGTGAGATTGCGGGAGAGCTTTATGGCTTAAAGGTGCTGGAGCGCTCCATTAACCACAATAAAAATAATGTGACCCGTTTTATTATCCTGTCAAAGGATCCTGTATACAGAAAGGGCGCTAATAAGGTGAGCATCTGTTTTGAGGGCGTCCACAGAAGCGGCTCTCTTTACAATATGCTTGGAAATCTGATTTACAATGACATCAATATGCTGATGATCGAATCGCGCCCCATTCCCGGGAGAAGCTGGGAATACCGTTTTTTTGTAGATGTGGAAGGGTCTTTATCCGATGCAAAGATCCGCAATGCTTTAAAGGGGATTTCTGAGGAAGCCGTATCCTTAAGGATCCTGGGAAACTACTGAGCCGAACCGGTTGGAGCGTGGATTCCCTTATCCGCTGATGGTAAGGGAAATATGGATACAAAGAAGAAACGAGGAAAGAGATATGGATATCAGAGGACTTGTGATCTACCGCAATTTAAAACATCAAACGCTGTTTGAGCAGATGGCAGGACTTATGGGAATGTCAGAAGAAAAGGAGAGTACAGATTCGTTTGCCTGTGCGGGACAGCTGATCGAACTGGCTGCAAAGTATGGCTTTGAAGGAAACCTGTGGCACTGTTTTCTGGCGCTCTGCCTGGCAGATAATGAAAATGCATATACAACTGCCTGTGAGGTCAAAGGGCCTGCAGGCGGTACTCTGGATCTTCTGGCGAAAGAAGACTTTGCCATTTTCAAGGCACTGTTTGATTTTGATCTTTCTTCTCTTGCGCCCTCTTCTTTGTGGAGCCTGCTTGCGGACTACCGCCCGGCACTTCAGGAGAGCCGGGTTTTTAACCGCAGGATCAGGGACAGGATCGTGGAGCTGGCAAAGGCCCTGGAGCAGGCATCTGACCTGGAAGGATTTCAGCAGACTATGGTGGAATTTTACAGGGGATACGGGGCGGGAACTTTTGGACTGAATAAGGCTTTCCGGATTCTGGAAAAAGAGGCCGGAGGGCTGACGGTGATCGATCCCATTGTAAATGTGGAGCATATTTATTTTAAGGATATTGTGGGATATGAGCTTCAGAAGCATAAGCTGATTGAAAATACGGAGGCTTTTGTAAATGGAAAAGAGGCCAACAACGTACTTTTATTCGGTGATGCGGGAACGGGAAAATCCTCCAGCGTAAAGGCGGTTTTGAACGAATATTACAGCAGGGGCCTGCGTATGATTGAGGTATACAAGCACCAGTTTAAGGATCTTTCAGATGTTCTGGAGCAGATCAAGGACCGCAATTACAAGTTTATCATTTACATGGATGATCTGTCCTTTGAGGATTACGAGCTGGAATATAAGTATTTGAAGGCTATTTTGGAAGGAGGACTGGGAAAACGCCCGGATAATGTGCTGATCTATGCGACCTCCAACCGCCGCCATCTCATCAGGGAGAAATTCAGCGACAAGAGGGAGCTGGATGACGATCTTCACAATAATGATACGGTTCAGGAGAAGCTTTCTCTGGCAGCCCGGTTCGGCGTTACGATTTACTACGGTTCACCGGATAAACGGCAGTTTCAGTCCATAGTCAAAGCGCTGGCTAAGAGGCATCAGCTGGATATACCGGAGGAGGAACTGCTTTTGGAAGCCAATAAATGGGAATTGAGCCACGGAGGACTTTCCGGGCGTACGGCTTCCCAGTTCATTACCCATCTGCTGGGATGCGATTTTACATAAAATATACAGAAATTTTACATCATAAGGAAGAAAGAAGATGAGTCCGGGATTATAATAGCAGTCATATAGTCCCGGGCTTAGGCCATACAGGGGATCGGGCAGCGCGCCCCAAAAGGAGGAAGAACGTGGCAGTAAGAATGTTTGCAGCGATAGAGATCGGCTCATTTGCTCTGGAACTGGGAATTTATGAGATTTCTGAAAAGACGGGGATCCGTTGTGTAGATCACATCCGCCATGTGATCGCTCTGGGAAGCGATACCTTCAGCGAAGGAAAAATCAGCTACGGTCTGGCGGATGAGATGTGCTCTGTTCTGGAGGATTTTACGGGGATTATGAAAACCTACCGGGTGCGGGAGTACCGGGCTTACGGAACCACAGCCATGCGCGAGGCGAAAAACAGCCAGATCATCCTGGATCAGATCTGTGTAAGAACCGGACTTAAGGTGCGAATTATCAGCAATTCAGAGCAGCGTTTTATCAGCTATAAGGCAGTGGCGGCAAAGACAGGAGAATTTAACCGGATCATCCAGAAGGGAACGGCGATTGTAGATGTGGGCTTTGGAAGCGCCCAGATTTCTCTGTTTGATAAGGATACTCTGGTAACGACCCAGAGCCTGCCTCTTGGTACTCTGCGGATCCGCAGCCAGCTGGCTAAAATCCCGGCCAGTGTAAGGTCGCATTGTCTTCACATTGAGGAGCTGGTAGATAATGAGCTGATAACCTTTCGGAAAATGTATTTAAAAGACAGAAAGATTGATAATCTGATCGGGATCGGAACCAATATTACCTATCTGATGCGCCAGCTTGGATTCAACACAGCGGCAGACCGTGTGGATGCCAAAGAGATGGAGCTTTTTTATGAGCGCCTTTCTCAGATGACCCTGGATCAGATTGAGGAGCGTTTTAATGTGAACAGTGAGTACGCATCCCTGCTCCTTCCGGCAGCGGTTGTATACCGCAGAGTGATGGAGGTTACGGGAGCGGGACAGTTCTGGATTCCTGATATCGGCCTTTGTGACGGCATTGCGGCAGAATATGCCGATGACTGCCGTCTGTTCCGATTCAGCCACAGCTTTGAGAATGATATTCTGGCAGCGGCCAGAAATATGGCAAAGCGGTATAAATGCCATGCGGGCCATAATCAGATGCTGGAGCAGTATGCGTTATCTATCTTTGACGCTGCGCGGAAATTTCATGGTATGGGAGCAAGGGAGCGGCTCCTGCTCCAGATCGCAGTGACGCTGCATGGCTGCGGTAAGTTTATCAGCATCCGAAATTCCAATGAAAGCAGTTATAACCTGATCATGTCTACGGAGATTATCGGACTGAGCCATCTGGAACGTGAGATTATCGCAAATGTAGTCCGCTACAATATCCGTGATTTTGATTACGATACCATTCAGCTGGAAACGCAGATCGGAGAGGATGGAAGCGGCAATCTAAACCGAAGCTCCATTACCATTCTTATAGCCAAGCTGACGGCAATCCTGCGCCTTGCAAATTCCATGGACAAGACCCACAAGTCCAAGCTGGCAGACTGCCGGATGGCGATCCGGGAGGGAGAGTTAGTCATTACCACAGGATACACGGGAGATCTGGCTCTGGAGCGGGCGTCCTTTGAACAGAAGGCGGATTTTTTTGAGGAAATATTTGGAATAAGGCCGGTGTTAAAGCAGAAAAGGAGGGCATGACATGGCAGAAAAAGAAAAAAATACCACAGATTTTGGAGCAGATCCCTCCAATTTTGTTAATCGGGAACTGAGCTGGCTGGAATTTAATTACCGGGTTCTCAGCGAAGCCAGAGATAAGAGCCTGCCCTTGTTTGAGCGGCTGAAATTTTTAAGCATTACAGCCTCCAATCTGGATGAATTTTATATGGTCCGTGTGGCTTCCCTAAAGGATATGGTACACGCGAAATATATGAAGCAGGATATTGCAGGAATGACGGCTCAGGAGCAGTTAGACGCTATCAGCATAAAGACCCATCAGCTGGTGGAGCTGCAGTATTCCACCTATATCCGTTCCCTGGTGCCGTCTTTGCGCCAGAACGGCCTGCGGATCATCATGGAGCATGAGGATCTTACAAAGGAGGAAGCGGCCTGTGCGGACTCCTATTTCCAGACCAATGTATACCCGGTGCTTACCCCCATGGCCTTTGATTCCTCACGGCCCTTCCCGCTGATCCGCAACAAAACCCTGAATATTGCGGCTCTGTTAAAGAAAAAGAACGGGGATGGAGAACTGGAATTTGCCATGGTGCAGGTGCCTTCTGTGCTGCCAAGAATCGTAGAGCTTCCCAGAGAGACAATGGAGGATGGCACAGAGCAGAGGGTGGTGATCCTTTTAGAGGAGATCATTGAGCGGAATATGCCCTCCCTGTTCTTAAATTATGATATTGTGGCCTCTCATCCCTTCCGCATCATGCGGAATGCAGATCTTTCCATTGATGAGGAGGAGGCGGTGGATCTTCTGGAGGAAATCCAGAAGCAGCTGAAAAAGCGCCAGTGGGGCGAGGCAATCCGGCTGGAGATTGAATCCAATGTAGATAAGCGGCTTCTTAAAATCCTGAAAAAGGAGCTTTCCATCAGCAGTCAGGATATCTTCCGCATCCCTGGGCCATTAGATCTGACCTTCCTTATGAAAATGTATGGTCTGGAAGGCTTTGAAGCCTTTAAGGCTCCCAAGTACATCCCGCAGCCGGTACCGGCCCTGATGAATGAGGATGATATTTTCACCAACATCCGAAAGGGCGATATCCTGCTCCATCACCCATATCAGAGCTTTGATCCGGTGGTGGACTTTGTGCGCAGCGCAGCCAGAGATCCGGAGGTTTTAGCCATCAAACAGACCCTTTACCGTGTGAGCGGAAATTCCCCCATCATTGCGGCTTTGGCAGAGGCGGCGGAGAATGGAAAGCAGGTATCCGTACTGGTGGAATTAAAGGCCCGTTTTGACGAGGAAAATAATATCAACTGGGCAAAAATGCTGGAAAAGGCCGGCTGCCATGTGATCTACGGCCTGGTGGGACTTAAGACCCACAGCAAGATCACTCTGGCAGTCCGCATGGAGGAGGACGGAATCCGCCGCTACGTCCATCTGGGTACGGGAAATTACAATGATTCCACTGCAAAGCTTTATACGGACTGCGGCATTTTAACCTGCGATCCCCAGATCGGCGAGGACGCCACGGCAGTCTTTAACATGCTGTCCGGATATTCGGAGCCAAAGGCCTGGAATAAGCTTTCTGTCGCGCCTCTGTGGCTGAGAAACCGGTTTCTGCGAATGATCCGCCGGGAGACAGCCCACGCAAAGGAAGGACGCAGAGGCCATATTATGGCAAAGATGAACTCCCTTTGCGACAAAGAAATCATCAAAGCTCTCTATGAGGCCTCCTGTGCCGGAGTGGAAATTGAGCTTGTGATCCGCGGGATCTGCTGTCTGCGTGCCGGAGTGCCGGGGTTAAGCGAGCATATCCATGTGCGTTCCATTGTGGGAAATTTCCTGGAGCACAGCCGGATTTTCTATTTCCTCAATGACGGAAGTCCTGAGGTTTATATGGGAAGTGCAGACTGGATGCCGCGGAATCTGGACCGCCGGGTGGAGATTCTGTTCCCGGTAGAGGATGAAGCTTTAAAGGAGCAGGTCATCCATATTCTGAAGGTAGAACTGGAAGATAATGTAAAAGCCCACATTTTACAGCCGGACGGCACCTACGAAAAGGAGGATAAGCGGGGAAAGGTCTTAATAAATTCTCAGGAGCAGTTCTGCCTGGAGGCGGTGCAGCGGGTAAAGGAATACAGGGGAGAGGACGACCCGGCAGTGACCCGGATCTTTAAACCCATAGAAAGCGGAAATATATAAATTCAATAAAAAGAGCGGTTCTGCTGATGCAGGACTGCTTTTTTTATCCGTAACATATTTTCCCATAATTTTTCAAGAAAAAAGTAAGGAAAACCATTGGTTAATATGGTATGATAATCATAAATATACTTTACAAAGAAATGATAACGTATGAGGAGGGGAATCATATGCCCGATATCAACATTCTGGTAGTAGACGATGAAAAGGAGATCGCAGATCTTATAGAGATTTATCTGGTAAGTGATGGCTATAAGGTTTTTAAGGCGGAAAATGCCTTAAAGGGCCTTGAGATCCTGGAAAAAGAGGAGATCCATCTGGTGCTCCTTGATATCATGATGCCGGGGATGAACGGCCTTGAGATGTGTAAAAAGATCCGTGAAACCAACAATATCCCGATCATTATGCTCAGCGCCAAGTCAACCGACCTTGACAAGATCCTGGGACTGGGGACCGGAGCGGATGACTATGTGGTAAAGCCCTTTAATCCATTAGAACTGACGGCACGGGTAAAATCCCAGCTTCGCCGCTATACCCAGCTAAATCCCAACAGCATGGCAAAGGAAGCGGTAAGCAGCGAAATCACCATCAAGGGAATGAGCATCAACAAGGACAATCACAAGGTGGTGGTAGACGGCGAGGAGATCAAGCTGACGCCGATTGAATTTGACATTCTTTATCTTCTGGCCTCCAACCCGGGAAAGGTATTCAGTACAGATGAGATTTTTGAGCGGGTATGGAATGAAAAGGTATATGAGGCCAATAATACGGTTATGGTACATATCAGACGTTTAAGAGGAAAGATGAAGGAAGATACCAGGCAGAGCAAGATTATTACAACTGTGTGGGGAGTAGGCTACAAGATTGAAAAATAGTATGGGAAGCAGTTACCGGTTCCGTGTGCTGACCCATATTGTATACAGCGCCATCATTACCTGCCTGGTAGAAGTATTTCTCATTACAAATCTTTCCATGGTGGCGCGCTACATACAGCAGAGCGGGAAGGTATCGGCTCTGGTCCATTTTATTTTAGAGCAGCATCTGGCAGTGGTGATCCTGTATGTGCTGGTGGGAATTGTGATCTTTTCGGTGACCTTTATGATTTTGGAGGAGCCGGGTATTCGCTATCTGGGACGTATTTCCGATGCGGTTCAGAGTATTTCCCAGGGCAATCTGAATACAGAGGTGGATGTGACTGGGGACGATGAGTTTTCCGCTATGGCGGCAAATTTAAACAAGATGTCCTCAGATATCCGAAAGCTTATGGATAAGGAGAGAGAAGCGGAACGCACGAAAAATGAACTGATTACAAATGTGGCTCACGATTTAAGGACGCCCCTTACCTCCATCATCGGCTATCTGGAGCTTTTAGCCGGGAATACGCAGATCCCCCAGGAAATGCAGCACAAGTACATAGAAATTGCCTACAGCAAATCCAGACGGCTGGAAAAGCTGATTGAAGACCTTTTCGGTTTTACGAAGCTGAATTACGGAAAAATCGCCATGCACATAGGACAGATCGATATTGTAAAGCTTTTAGAGCAGCTCTTAGAGGAAGCCTACCCCAACTTTGAGGAAAAAAATCTGTCCTATGACCTTCAGAGCAATGTGCCTGCAAAGATCATAAGTGCTGACGGAAACCTTCTGGCCCGTCTGTTTGACAATCTGATTGGAAATGCCATTAAGTACGGAGCTGATGGAAAGCGGGTTCTGGTAAAGATCCACGGAGAGGAGGACACGGTTACGGTTTCCGTGACGAATTTTGGCCGTGTGATCCCTGCAGATGAGCTGCCTCTTTTATTTAACAAGTTTTACCGGGTGGAGCAGTCGCGTTCTGCCACAACCGGAGGCACCGGCCTTGGTCTTGCGATTGCAAAGGAAATTGTGGATATGCACGGAGGCACCATCCGGGTTGCCAGCGATTTAAATGGTACAGTATTTACGGTAAAGCTTCAGGTACATTTTGATATTGAGAAAGAACAGTTCGGATCATGACGGTGATCCGGCCATAAAAAGAGAGGAAAATACAGATGTACAGATATACACGGGTGCTGAAAGGCGCCCTTTTTGCCCTTTTGTTTTCTCTTTCCGCCCTGCTCCCTTCCTATGCTGCAATTACGGCAGACGGTCCGGGAAGCGGTGTGGCAGGCCCCAGAGAGACTGTGCCGGAAGAAGGCGCACAGACAGAGGCGCTTTGGCAGGATCCGGCTTCACCCCATCCATTGGAGATGGAAGTGGTGTACGGCTATGATAACACAGCCAGAAGCGGCCGTATCCTTCCGATGACCATCCGGGTTACAAATTCTACAAAGGAGGACTTTACGGGAACGCTTCGGGCTGCAACTCTTGAACCGGAATACAGTCCTTATGGAAATAGTTCTCTTTCAGAGTACGGTACTTACCGGTATGAATACCCCATTGAGGTAAAGGCAGGGGAAACGGTTGAAAAAAAGATTCAGATTTCCCTCAGCATTCAGGTAGATCAGGTACTGCTGTCTTTAGTAGATCAGGAAGGAAAGGAGACAGCCGGACGCCGGATCAGGCTGGATCTGAACCTGGATACAGCGGAGCTGTATGTGGGGGTTTTGAGCGACCATCCGGAACGCCTTTCCTATATGGATCATATGGGGATCAATTACAGTACACTCCGCACCCGTCTTATTGAGCTGGATCAGGATACGATGCCAGAATCCCGGCAGGAGCTGGATCAGCTGGATGTGCTTTTGATCAATGATTTTGATACTGGGTCTCTGGACAGCCGGCAGCTTGAGGCTGTATGGGAGTGGACCCAGAGCGGAGGTACCCTTCTGTTCGGAACAGGGGAGCATGCAAATGAAACGCTGGGAGCCTTTTCCAAGGCGCTCTTAGCCAGCCCACTTCCTCAGGCCGTAGAATTTGAACTGGATATGGAAAGCAGTCAGGAATCCTCGGAATATGGGGACAGCCGGATTGTTCTGAACTGCACAGAGGTGGACTTAAAGGGAAGTACGGAGGTCATGACAAAGGGGCCGATGGAAATTATTTCCAGCACACCGGTGGGCAGAGGAATGGCGGCAGCGGCAATTTATGATTTTGGAGATCTGAAAGAATACGGGACTGACAATCCCTCCTATGTAGACCGCCTGTTTACAGGGCTTATAGGAGAAAACCGTCTGAATCTTTTAAGCAGCGGAAACGGAGGCTCCTCCACAGGCCGTTACTGGGAGGTACAGAGCCTGATCAATACGGGGAATGTAAACCGTCTTCCCAAAGTAGGGCTTTACGTTACGCTGGCAGTTGCCTACGTGGCTCTTGCGGGGCCGGGGCTTTACTTCTTTTTAAAGCAGAGGGAGCTGCGCCAGTATTATCAGCCTGCAGTAGCCATTTTGTCCCTGTGCTGTACCGGTATGGTGCTTTTGATGGGGATACCCACGCGGTTTAACGGCCCGTTTTTTACCTATGCCTCCATTCAGGACGCAGGAGAAGAGGATGTATCAGAAACGTTGTTTATCAATATGCGCTCTCCCTATAATCACAGCTATGGGGTATCTCTGGATCCTTCGTACCGTCTGTTCCCTGTCTGCGATTCCTCGTACTACAATCCGGGTACGGTTCCGGCTCTGGTGGATTCTGAGGATCCGGATATGGTGATCCGGTATAAGGAGGATGAAACGTATATTGAAGCGAGAGATACAGGCGCTTTCAATCCCAGTTATTTCCAGATGGAGCGTAACCTGCCAAATGAAACAGGGCAGGGATTTTCCGGGGAGATACGGGCCTTTGAGGGAACGATCACAGGGACGATAACGAATAATTACCCGTGGACCGTAGAAAATGCGGCGCTGCTTTTATATAACCAGATGGTAATGATCGGAACCATAGAGCCTGGACAGACGATTTCCCTGGATGGACGCGAGCTGATATACTGCGCAACGGATTTAGGATATGCTATGGCCGCTCAGATTACCGGAGCTTCACGGTACGGCCAGAAGGTAAATATAGAGGATCCGGATTATGTAAGGGCGCTGGAGCGGACCAATCTCCTTTCCTTCTATGTGGAAAATTATTTTTCCGGATATCATACCCAGGCACGGGTGGTAGCCTTCAGCCAGGAGCAGAAGGAAACGGGATTTTTGAGAAATCCGGGAACAGAAACCTATGGCTGCACGCTTTTAACTTCGGAGTTGGATGTAAATTATGAACAGGATGGCCTTGTAAGCCGTTCGGCGATGCAGAAGCAGCCGCATGTGCTGGCAGGAGAGTACGATGCGGCGCGCAACACCATCTACGGGATAAATCCGGTGGTTCTGGAATATTATCTTGGAAATGAGCTGGAAGTAGATACGCTTCATTTTCATCGTCTCAGCGAAGGAGTGGTTGCAAATTTAAGATATTATTATACCGTACCGTTTGAAGGAAATATGTATTTTTACAACTATAATACAGGCTCTTATGATCGGATGGACAGTGCGGTAAGCCAGTATAACAGGGAGGAACTGGATTCCTATTTGTCACCTGGAAATACGATCACTGTGAAATATGTGTATGATACAGCCGGAGAGTATACATGGAATATCATGCTCCCGGTTCTTACAGTTACAGGAAGGAGACAGCCCTGATGCTTACAGTAAGAAATCTTCACAAAATATATGGAAAATACCATGCCTTAAGCGGCCTGGATATGAATGTAGGCGATGGCGCACTTTACGGCTTTGTAGGACCCAACGGCGCAGGAAAGACAACGACATTAAAAATTATGACAGGGCTTTTGGGCGCAGAAGAAGGAAGTGTGACCATTAATGGAAAGGATGCACTCAGGGACCTGGGGGAATTAAAGGGGATGATCGGTTATGTACCGGATTTCTTTGGGGTATACGATAACCTGACTGTGGCAGAATACATGAGTTTTTTTGCCTCCTGTTATCAGCTTGACGGCCTGATGGCAAGAAAACGGTATACGGCTCTTCTGGAGCAGGTAGGACTGGAGGATAAGCTGGATTTCTATGTGGACGGACTTTCACGCGGAATGAAGCAGCGGCTCTGTCTTGCAAGGGCTCTGATCCACGATCCGGCGATCCTCATCCTGGATGAGCCGACCTCAGGCCTGGATCCGAGAACCAGGTTTGAATTTAAAGAAATACTCAGTGAATTAAGGAGTACGGGAAAAACCATTATTATCAGTTCACATGTACTGTCAGAGCTGGCGGAGATGTGTACGGATATCGGGATCATCGATCAGGGACGGATGGTGCTGGAGGGAAACATAACGGCGATCCTGTCGCGGGTCAACGCCTCAAATCCTCTGGTAATTTCCGTATACAGCAATATGGAGCAGGCCATGGCGGTCCTGCGCCGCCATCCCTGTGTCCAGACTATTTCCATGCGGGAAAAGGATATCTGCGTCCGCTTTGCCGGAGACGGCACCGATGAGGCGATGCTCCTTCAGCAGCTGATCGATGCTGGCGTCTTGGTAAATGGCTTTGTTCGTGAGAAGGGCAGTCTGGAGTCCGTCTTTATGCAGCTGACAGATCATGAAGAAGAAAGGGTGGTGACGTCTTATGAGGCAGAATCCGGTTTACAGCCGTGAGATGAAGGTCAGCGCCAGAAGCCCTAGATTTCCTTTGATCCTTTCCCTTTTTAACGGGATTCTGTGTCTGGCGGCTCTGATCAATATGTACTCGGTGGTTCTGCGGGTCCGTACCAATGCCACGATTCAGTACAGCAGTTTTATGGATATCTACGAATTTGTCACAGCCATTGAGTTTATCCTTCTGATGTTCATTGTGCCTGCCGTCACGGCAGCCAGCATCAGCGGCGAACGGGAGAGGCAAACATTAGATCTGATGCTTACCACCCAGATGACAGCGGCTCAGATTGTGACAGGTAAGCTGATGGGTGCTTTAAGCTCCTTGTTTGTGCTGATCCTGTCCAGTTTTCCTGCGGTAGCCATGGTGTTTGTCTATGGCGGCATTACCTGGTGGGATGCTCTGTCACTGATCTTCTGCTATGTGGCAGTGGCTTTTATGGCGGGAAGTCTTGGGATCTTCTTTTCATCCGTATTCCGAAGATCCACGGTTTCTACGGCTGTAACATACGGCACTCTGATCGCTTTTGTGGCAGGAACGTATTTTATCAACCGTTTTGCCCTCTCGATGTCTGCTGCGAATCTAGACCAGACCATAGCGGTATATGCGATGGAGGCGCCTGCCATCCGTGCTTCTTCCGGAGGCGCTTTTTATCTCTTTTTGATGAATCCGGCCTTTACCTTTATGGCAGTCATTGGAAATCAGGCCGGGCGCAGCACCTCCTTTGCCAGCGTATGCAGCTATTTTGGAATGGAGAATACAGGCTTTGTGATGGAGCACTGGGTTCTTTTAAGCGTTCTTCTACAGCTTGCCGCAGGAGCGCTTCTTCTCTGGGAGGCAGTGCAGTTTCTGGAGCCTGTGAAGAAGAAAGGAAAAAGAAAAAATAAGAGGATGAGGCACACATTTTAAAAACAGGCGTATACTGATCGTATAAAGAATGTCTGGCGCATCCAGCTGGTGCTTTATCATAGATACAGACCTTTTTAGGTCCGGGCGGTGACGGCGCGTTTTGCGCAATCGCCGTTTACATAGAAAACGGATGAACCGATATGAATGAGAATTATACCTATATCCTGCGGTGTGCGGACGGAACGTATTACTGTGGCTGGACCAATAACCTGGACAGGCGTTTAAAGGCCCACAATGAAGGGAAGGGTGCCAAATACACACGTTCCCGAAGACCGGTGGCCCTTGTCTATTATGAGGCCTTTTCCACAAAAGAGGAGGCTATGAGACGGGAATATGAAATAAAACAGCTCCCCCGAAAGAAAAAGGAGGAGCTGATTTTTAAGCAACAAACTGATACATCATCATGTAATGGCAGAGACTTCCGCCCATGACAAAGAGATGGAAAATTTCATGGGAACCGAAATATTGGTGTCTCGCATTGAAAATAGGCAGTTTCAGGGCGTAGATGACGCCGCCCAGGGTGTAAATGATGCCTCCGGCCAGAAGCCACAGAAAGCCTGCTTTTGGCAGCGCTGCCAGTATCTTTGAAAAGGCCAAGATGCAGATCCAGCCCATAGCAATATAGATCATGGAAGAAAACCATTTGGGACAGGTGATCCAGAAGGCGTTGATAAAGATCCCAAGGACAGCGATGACCCAGACCAGTGCCAGAAGAGCCCATCCCGTCTGATCTCCCAGTACGATCAGGCATACGGGCGTGTAGGTTCCTGCAATGAGCACAAAGATCATCATGTGGTCGATTTTTCGCAGCAGTTGGTTGATTTTTGGGGAAATATCCAGCGTGTGGTAGATGGTGCTGGCTCCATAGAGGCCGATCATGCTTAAAATAAAAACAGCCAGAGCCGCCAGATGAAACTGTTCAGGAGACCGGGAACCCTTAATAAGAAGAGGAACTGCTGCGGCTGCTGCCAGAACCATGGCGATAAAATGGGTCAGGGCGCTGCCCGGATCCTTTATCTTTCGTAAATTGTGTTTTATTTTCTGTGTCATGAATGATACCTCCTTTAAAAATATGACAAGGCTGATATAACTATGATATATAGTATTCAAAACTACATTATGATGTAATATATACTATACACGGAATGGACGGAATATGCAATACATTTGAAAAAATTATTTGATTATCAAAGTAAATGGGAAGAAAGGGGATAAGATATGCTTTCTGTATTATATGAAGATTCGGATATTCTGGTAGCGGTAAAGCCTGCAGGAGTGGAATCGCAGTCAGCCAGGGGCTTTGCAAAGGATATGGTCAGCGAGATCCGCAGATATCTCACCATTCAGGCCAGAAATCCACAAAATATCCACAAATTAACCACATTATCCTCAAAAGGGCAGGGGAAAAATCAGCCGCCTTATGTGGGAGTTATCCACAGATTGGACCGGCCTGTGTCGGGAATTATGGTGTATGCCAGAAATCAAAAGGCTGCAGCTTCTCTTAGTTCCCTGATGCAGCAGGGAAAAATGGAAAAATGGTATAAGGCAGTGGTATGTGGAAAACCTGTGGATAATCATGGTGTATATGTGGATTATCTCAGACAGAATCAGGGAGAGAACCGGTCTGAAATTGTGGATAAATCGGCAGCAGGAAGTAAACGGGCAGAGCTTTCATATACGGCAGAGGCATCGACAGAGCGCTGTGACGCGGGGGAGAGCAGGGAATACAGTCTGGTGAGGATACGTCTGCTTACAGGCCGCCACCACCAGATCCGGGTACAATTTTCCGGCCATGGAACACCCCTTTATGGGGATGATAAATACGGAGAAAAGACAGCTCCCGGACAACCTGACCTATTGGCTCTGTGTGCCTTCCGTCTGTCCTTCCCTCATCCTGTAACGGGAAAGCGGATGGAGTTTGAAATGGAGCCGTCCGGAGGCGCTTTTGAGTGGTTTAAGGAAAATCCATCTTAAAAGTGAAGAAAAAATGGTACTTTTGCAGAATGACGCTGCAACTATTTTTTGTTATAATGGTTTGGATCGATTAAAAGGCAGGTAAGGGGAAAATGGAACGGATATCAGAATCAGGGCTTGGACGGCTCCTCCATTATAATATGACTTGTATAGGCGGTTTTATGGGAACCTTTGCAGTCTGCGGGTTTGGAGGGAATTTTGCCTCGGCCCATACGGGAAACATCATGAGTCTTACAAAGGATCTGGTGGGGTGCGATCTCATACAGGCAGGAATCCGGCTGGGGGCTCTGGTCTTATTCAGTCTTTCCATTGCGGCAGCCTATCTGATAAACCGTATGGTAAAGCCTGACATGGAACGGCTCTGTCTGATCGTGGATGTGGGAGGGTTCCTTTTGTGCCTGCTTCTTCCAAAGGGACTTCCCGATCTGGTCCGGCTTTACCCTATTTTTATTGCGTCAAGCTTTCAGTGGGGAACATTTTCCGGAACAGACGGCTATAACAGCTCCACTATCTTTACAACCAATAATTTAAAGCAGTGTGTTTTGAGCTGGACTCAGTATCTCTTAGACCATGAGGAAACCATGCGCCGCCGTGCCTGGTTTTATACCATAACCGTAGGGGCCTTCACCGTGGGGGCGCTCATTGGCTGCATGGCTGTGCTGAGGATGGGTGGTCGCGGCGTTGTGTGGGGACTGGGGCTTATTTTGGCGGCAGGAGTTTTGAGCTTCCTGAAAAAGCGGCAGATTGAAAAAGGCGAGAGTTCCAAAGACAGGACTGCTTCTCCGGCAAAAGATAAAAAGGTTCATGCTCCAGCGGTATAAAAACTGTGGGTTCTCAAAAACAAGAAAACAGGCATATCAGCCCTGACAAGGTGCATTTACACCAGGTTGGGGCTTATATGCCTGTTTTTTAACGTGATGTTATGCCGGACGATGTCCCGCCGGCTTTATAATTATGACAGCCGAAGCGCCCAGTCTCTGCAGTCCCAGATATCCGTAGCCAGTCCCTCATAGAACTCCGGTTCATGGCAGATTAAAAGGATGCTTCCTTTGTATTCCTTTAATGCACGTTTCAGCTCCGCCTTTGCATCCACATCCAGATGGTTGGTAGGCTCGTCTAAAAGCAGCACATTGGATTCACGGTTGATCAGTTTGCACAGACGCACCTTGGCCTGCTCGCCTCCGCTTAAAACACGCACCTGGCTTTCGATATGCTTGGTTGTGAGGCCGCATTTTGCCAGGGCAGACCGAACCTGATACTGGGTATAGGAAGGAAATTCCTTCCAGATCTCATCCAGACAGGTGTTGGTATTGCCGGGAGCCATTTCCTGTTCAAAATATCCGATGGACAGGTAATCTCCCAGCTCTACGGAACCGGACAAGGCAGGAGTCAGTCCCAGGATGCTCTTTAAAAGGGTTGTCTTTCCGATGCCGTTGGCACCTACCAGCACAGCCTTCTGTCCCCGCTCCATCACCAGGTTTAAAGGCCGGGAAAGAGGCTCATCATAGCCGATCACAAGATCCTTTGTTTCAAAAATGTATTTTCCTGCGGTACGGGCTTCCAGGAAATGGAATTCAGGCTTTGGCTTCTCCTTTGCCAGCTCAATGACTTCCATTTTATCCAGCTTCTTCTGCCGGGACATGGCCATATTCCGGGTTGCCACACGGGCCTTGTTGCGGGCCACAAAGTCTTCCAGCTCTGCGATTTCCTGCTGCTGGCGCTTGTAGGCAGCCTCCAGCTGTGCCTTCTTTACCGCATAGACCTCCTGGAATTTGTCGTAATCGCCCACATAACGGTCCAGTCTCTGGTTTTCCATATGGTACACCAGATTGATAACGCTGTTTAAAAACGGGATATCATGGGAAATGAGGATAAATGCATTTTCATAATCCAGAAGATACCGCTTCAGCCATTCGATATGCTGTACATCCAGATAGTTGGTAGGTTCGTCCAAAAGCAGGATATCGGGCTTTTGCAGCAGCAGCTTTCCCAACAGCACCTTGGTTCTCTGGCCTCCGGAAAGCTCTGTTACATCCCGCTCCATGCCGATCTCATCTAAGCCCAGGGCGCGGCCTACCTCGTCTACCTTGGAATCAATAATATAGAAATCATGGGCCATCAGCAGATCCTGTATGGTTCCCAGTTCTTCCATCATCTCATTCATTTCCTCTTCACTTGCCTCGCCCATGCGGTCACAGATGGCATTCATGTTTGCTTCCATTTCAAAGAGGGGCCCAAAGGCGCTTTTTAAGACTTCCCGGATCGTCATTCCCTTTTCCAATACCGTGTGCTGGTCCAGATAGCCCACATTTACATTTTTCGCCCATTCTACCTTGCCTTCGTCAGGCATCAGCTTTCCGGTGATAATGTTCATAAAGGTGGACTTTCCCTCGCCGTTTGCTCCTACCAGGCCGATATGCTCGCCTTTTAAGAGACGGAAAGATACGTCCTGAAAAATAGCTCTGTCTCCAAAGCCATGGCTTAAATGCTCTACGTTTAAAATACTCATATTTCCTTTAAACTCCTTATATCTGCTTGCTGAGTGTCCTGTATATTCCAGTCGATTGTACATGAGAACCGGGGCTGTGGCAAGAGGTTTGAAGGCTTTCTGTCAAAAATCATCTTGAAAAAATTCTTCAAACTGATTAAACTGGTACTATGGACTTATTATATAGAAAAACACCGGAAGGAATCTGTTTGGAGCGCTGTTATACCCTGGACGGCGCTCCCGTTCTTCCGGAGCGTATGGATGGAATGCCGGTGACAGAACTGGATCGGTATTTTTTTTCGCAGACTGTAAGAGGACGGGAGGTTCCTCCGGAAGAGCTTAATGGAGAGCCTGAGCTTTGCGGATCAGGGCTTGATGAGCTGACTCTTCCGGAGTATCTTAGAAAAATAGGCCCTTATGCCTTTTACAACTGCTTTCATTTGAAAACCCTGTCCTTCTGGAGTACGGTGGAGGACTGGGGAGCCGGTGTATTTACCGGTTGCACAGGGATAAAGCATCTGAAGATCCGGGTGGTACCGGGCAGAAAGTCCTGTTTTAAGGAGGTTCTTTCCGAGCTGCGCCAGGAACTTATGGCTGATTATCTGAACCCGGAGGGAAGGCTTCTTGCCAGACTGGTATTTCCTGAGTTTTTTGAGGAATCGGTGGAAAATACCCCGGCTCGGATCATTATGAGAGAAATGCACGGCTGCGGCCATATGTACCGGTATTGCTTTGAGGATACGCAGTTTCAGTTCCGGGAGTATGACCATCTGTTTCCTAATACCGTGATCCAGGAACGGCCCGGTCTGGCAGCTCAGATGGCAGTGTACCGTCTGTACTGGCCCTGGGGTCTGACCGATGAATTTAAAGACCAGTACTGGGGATTTTTAAAGCAGCATCCAAGAGAAACGGCATCAGGGCTGACGGACAGGCGGGAAACAGCGATTTTGAAATGGCTGTCCTGGCAGACAGAGGCAGATCAGGCCTTTCTGGAGGGGCTGTTAAATGGGATTGAAGATCAGAGAGATCCCCAGGCTGCGTCTGTTTTGCTGGATGCGGTACACAGCCGGTTTGGCGGGCAGGTAAAAGAAAAAAAGACCACCCGCACCTTTAAATTGTAGATTAACTTACAGGAGGAATATATAAGATGTCAAAGAAAAATGAAGCACAGAAATTACAGGAGGAGCTGACCTGGTCCGCACCCCATATTGCCAAGGAAGCGCCGGAGCAGAAGGAAAAGGCATTTAAGTACTGCGAGGGCTATAAGGAATTTCTGAACAAAGGAAAGACCGAAAGAGAGTGCGTAAAGGAAGCGGTAAAGATGCTTAAAAAAGCAGGCTATAAGCCCTTTGACCGCAAGGCTTCCTATGTACCCGGCGATAAGGTATACGTTGTAAACCGGGAAAAGGCAGTGATCGCCACAACCTTTGGAAAGAAGTCTTTAAAGGATGGACTGCGCATCAACGGAGCCCATATCGACGCGCCCAGACTGGATTTAAAGCCGAATCCGCTCTATGAAAAGGAAGATATCGCTTATTTTAAGACCCATTACTACGGCGGCATCCGCAAATATCAGTGGGGAACCGTGCCTCTGGCGATCCACGGCGTTGTAGCAAAAAAGAACGGAGAGCTGATCGAGGTCTGCATCGGTGAAAAAGAGGATGAGCCTGCATTCTGCATTACAGATCTTCTGCCTCATCTGGCTGGAAAGCAGAATGAGCGTCCTTTAAGAGAAGGTCTTAAGGGAGAAGAACTGAATGTGATCATTGGATCCATCCCCTACGAGGGCGAGGAGATTAAGGAAGCCGTAAAGCTGATGGTTTTATCTCTTCTTCATGAGAAATACGGCATTAAGGAAAAAGACTTCTTCCGCGCAGAGTTTGAATTGGTTCCTGCCGCAAAGGCAAGAGATATCGGACTGGACAGAAGCCTTGTGGGCGCTTATGGACAGGATGACCGGGTATGCGCTTATACAGCCCTTACCGCAGAGATTGAGACAAAGAAACCGGCCCATACCACAGTAACCATTCTTACAGATAAGGAAGAAATCGGCTCTGAGGGAAATACGGGTCTTAATTCCGACTATGTGCTTCACTATATCGAAGATCTGGCAGAGCTGGAGCATACGCCGGTACGGGATATTTTAAGAGCCTCCCTGTGCCTTTCTTCTGATGTAAATGCCGCTTATGACCCAACCTTTGCAGATGTATTTGAAAGCCGCAATGCAAGCTACATCAACAAAGGCTGTGTTTTGACAAAATATACAGGTGCAAGAGGCAAATCCGCTTCCAATGACGCAAGTGCAGAGACAATGGCAAAAGTGATCGCTATTATGGAGGAGGCAGGCGTATTCTGGCAGGCAGGAGAGTTAGGAGCCGTTGATGTGGGAGGCGGCGGCACCATTGCAAAGTATGTAGCCCATATGGATGTGGATACCGTAGACTTGGGTGTGCCGATCCTTTCCATGCATTCACCCTTTGAGCTGGCTTCCAAGCTGGATGTGTACAATACCTACAAGGCATTTAAGGCATTTTATGCATAAAAGGCTTTTTTTTCAACGTCTTGTATGGTATAACTATGTACAGCGCCTGCCTGAGAGCAGGCGAAAATAGTATGATAGAAAAGGGAAACCATTATGAGGAAAATCGCATTATTTTGTCTGTGCGGCCTTACGGCAGCTTCTATTCTGACTGGCTGCTCCGGCAGTGCAGACGGCAACGTAAATTTGGGAACCGTTACACTTTCCGAGTACAAGGGAGTTACTGTTAATATTGAGGCTCCTGAGGTTACGGATGAGGAAGTGGATACAAAGGTAGAGACTATCCTGGCACAGAACCCCAACGAGGTAGAGGTAGACCGGGCCGCCAAGGAGGGCGATATTGTAAATATCGACTTCAAGGGAACAAAGGACGGAGAAGCCTTTGAAGGCGGTTCTGCAGAGGATCAGGATCTGGAGCTGGGTTCCGGTAAGATGATCGAGGGCTTTGAAAGCGGCCTGATCGGTGCAAAGAAGGGTGAGACAAAGACATTAAATCTTACCTTCCCGGAGGACTACAGAGAGGAATCTCTGGCAGGACAGCCGGTTGTATTTGAGGTAACTGTAAACTCCGTAAAGGAGGAGCAGGAGGCAGAGCTGAACGATGATTTCGTAAAGAGGGTGTCAAAGGAAGAGTATCAGACCGTAGACGCTTATAAGGAAAGCATCCGTGAGGATCTGCTGGATCAGAAGCAGTCCGCAGCAGAACAGGATATGGAAGAGGGAGCCCTTCAGAGCGTGATCAGCAGTTCAGAATTTAAGCTTTCCAGAAACGGCCTTTCTGTCCGCTACAATCAGATGGTAAAAGAATACACCAACCAGGCTAAGATGTACGGCATGAGCTTTTCACAGATGGCTCAGGCCAACGGCATGAACGAGCCGGCCATGAAGGAGTATATCTACGATTCCGTAGAGGAAGCTGCCAAGAGAGAACTGACTGTAGAAGCCATCGCAGCAAATGAGGGACTGGATCAGATCACAGATGAGGACAGAGAACTCTTTGCTCAGGAAAACGGTATGTCAAAGGATACCCTGATCAATATGTACGGACAGGAGCAGGCAGACGAGTATGTGCTTCAGGATAAGGTACTCTACTATCTGGCTTCCAATGCTGTCAATGAAGCAGAAAATCCGGCAAAGGTTTCTGAGCGGGTTCTGGAGAAGACTGAGGCTTCCCCAGAGGCAGAATAAAAAGGAATAAGAGAAGCGTCGGGAGCGTTTCATAGGTTATACCACAGAAAAAGGAGGACTATGCATGCAGATCTTAAAAGACAGGATCCGTAAAGACGGAAAAATCAAGGGCGGTAATGTTCTGAAGGTAGACAGTTTTTTAAATCATCAGATGGATATCAAGCTTTTTGGCGAAATTGGAAAGGAATTTAAGCGCAGATTTGCGGATGCTGAGGTAAATAAGATCCTCACCATCGAGGCATCCGGTATTGGAATTGCATGTATCGTAGCCCAGTATTTTGATGTGCCGGTGGTATTTGCAAAGAAAAACCAGACCAAAAATATCGCAGGAGAGGTTCACACCACCAAGGTAGAATCTTTTACCCATGGCAGGGTGTACGATATCATTGTGGCAAAGGAATTTTTAGGAAAAGGCGATAAGGTTCTTATTATCGATGATTTCCTGGCAAATGGCAAGGCGCTGGAGGGACTGATCGCACTGGTAAGAGATTCCGGAGCCGAGTTGGTAGGAGCTGGTATTGTAATCGAAAAGGGCTTCCAGGTAGGCGGAGATCTGATCCGTTCCGAGGGGATCCGTCTGGAGTCCCTTGCGATCGTAGACAGCATGGACGAGGAAACAAATACCATTGTATTCAGGGATGATGAATAAAATGAAGGCATTATTTTTTGACATAGACGGAACCCTTCTTTCTGAAAAGACGCGGCAGATTCCTGAGAGCGCAAAGGAAGCCCTTAAGGAAGCCAGACGCAGAGGCCATCTTGTATTTATCAATACGGGCCGCGTGTACTGCCACCTGTCTCAGATCCGCTCTGAGGTAGAGGCAGACGGCTTTCTCTGCGGCTGCGGCACCTGTGTGGTAGTTCAGGATCAGATTCTCTACCGCCACGCGATTCCCTATGAACGGGGGCTTCAGATGAAGCGCGATATTGATGCGTGCGGCCTGGACGGCATCCTGGAGGGAACAGAAGGGTGCTATATGCATAAAACGCCTTCCCGCATCCCAAGAGTTGAGGAGCTTAAGAATGCGATCCGGGCAGGCGGCTGTGTCATTCCCCATGACTGGGAGGATGAAGGCTATGTGTTTGACAAGATTTATCTTGGATCCGATGAAAACAGCCGTCCCAAAGAACTTTTTGGACGAATGAAGGACATGGAGATCATTGACCGGGGAAATGGCTTTTATGAATGTGTGCCAAGAGGTCATTCAAAGGCAACCGCTATTGACCAGGTGTTAAAGCACTGCGGCATTTCCCTGGAAGACGCCTATGTGTTCGGAGACAGCAGCAATGACCTGTCCATGTTCCGATATGCTTCCAACTGTGTCCTTATGGGCCATCACAGCCCGGTGCTGGAGCCCTATGCTTCCTTTGTTACAAAGACAGTAGAGGAGGACGGGATTGCGTATGCCATGAAGGAGCTGGGGATTATTTAGCCCCGGTTCGGAAATGGAAAGCAGGATATAACGGATGAAACAGAAAACCTGGATCATAAGTGCCCTGATGTGTGCCATGGTTATCATGGTATGCCTCGGGGTACTGCACCTTTTAAAGGAAATGACAGAAAACAATGCACCCTCAGGGACTGTGGCTGAGGAAAGCACAGACCATACAGAACCGGAAATCGATTTTGCAGAGGAAGAGGAAACGAAAGAGGACATAGCAGAGACGGGTCCGGAGGAAGAGGAAAGCGATGTTCCCGTAGAGAGGGAAGAAGGATACTATGGATGGAAGCAGGAGCTTCCCCAGATTTTTCCTTCTGTTCCGGAGGAGGTTCCCTATGAGCCGCCCAGGCTGATCCTTGCGACCGATCTTCACTATCAGAGCGCCCAGGCAGATGACGGCGGAGCCGCCTTTCAGCTTTTTGTGGAGCGGGGAGACGGCAAGGTGGTGGAATATCTGCCGGAGCTTTTAGAAGCATTTATGGATCAGGTCATAGAGGAACATCCCTCGGCTCTGGTTTTAAGCGGCGATATCACCATGAATGGGGAAAAGATAAACCATGAGGAGCTGGCCAGAGGGCTTATGCGGGTACAGGACGCCGGGATTCCGGTACTTATTGTTCCCGGAAACCATGATATCAACAATCCCCATGCAGCCGTGTATTTTGGTGAGGAAAAGGCAGAGGCAGATCCGGTGACGCCGGAAGAATTTTACAATATTTACCATATGTACGGCTACGACCAGGCTATCAGCCGGGATGATGCTTCTTTGAGCTATGTCTATCAGCTGGATGAGAGAAATCGTCTCCTGATGCTGGATACCTGCCAGTATGAGCCTAAGAATATGGTAGAAGGGCAGCTTAAGGTGGAAACCTTCCAGTGGGCAGATGAACAGCTTAAAAAGGCAAAGAAAGATGGGATAAACGTTCTTCCCATCGGCCACCACAATCTTCTGGCTCAGAGCCGGATGTACACGACCCAGTGTGCCATGAACAACAATGGCGATGTGATCGAGCTGTTCCAGAAGTATGAACTGCCGCTGTACTTAAGCGGCCACCTTCATGTTCAGCGGATCCGCAAGCATAAGGCAGAACCGGGAGCGGCAGATGATTCATACGGAATCATGGAGATTGTCACGGACGCACTCAGCATACCGCCCTGTCAGTATGCGCTTCTGGAATGGAAGCGGGACGGCAGTATGGAATACAGCACAAAGGCAGTGGATGTATCGGCCTGGGCGGCGCGTACCGGAAGCCAGAATCCGGATCTTCTGGATTTTGAGGGTTGGTCGGAGCTCTATATCCAGAAGCTGATCATTGACCAGATCCGGGGTATTGTAAAGAATCTGGGAAATGACGTGGAGCACTCCATGGCAGAGGTGTATGCTTCCGTTTATATTGATTATTATGCCGGACGCCGCATCGATGCAAAGGGTATAAGAAGTTCCAAGGGCTACCGCTGGTGGGAGAGAAATATGCCGGACAGTTATCTGTTAAAGGAGCTGGACGCCATGATCGACGACTCGGACCGCGACAACAATTACATGCTGCTGCCGGAGGTAAATGCCGCGGCAGAGGAATAAGACAACAGGGGAGCCTGTATACAGGCTGAGAGGAAATTGTAATTTCGACCCATAACCTGATTTGGATAATGCCAACGTAGGGAAATACAGAGTATATGAATGCTTTTGGCCTCTGTCCTGCGGGATGGAGGCCTTTTAACATATAAGGAGGATAAGATTGAACATGAAGCAGGTAAGCAGCCGGATGGCTCCGGCAGGTTATATTCTGGTGATTTTACTCCTGTGGGAGCTGGCGGTAAGGCTGTTTCATATCCCTCTCTATATTCTTCCCGCACCTACAGCCATAGCTGCTGCTTTGGGAGAAGAATGGCCGGTTCTGGCTTCCCATGGGGCCGTGACGGTATTGGAGGCACTGGCTGGTATTCTGATCTCTCTGATTTTGGCACTGGCCCTGGGAATCCTTATGGACCGGTTTCCGGCAGTGCAAAGAGGCATATACCCTCTTTTGGTCGTTACTCAGACCGTACCCATGATCGTACTTGCCCCGATTTTGATCATCTACATGGGCTTTGGTCCCGGCCCGAAGATTCTTACCGTGGTTTTGATGTGCTTTTTTCCTGTGGCGGTGAGCTTTTCAGACGGCCTGTCCCGTGTGGATGAGGAATACGTTCACCTGGTACGTTCCTATGGTGCGGGAAAATGGGGAGCGTACCGTCTGGTAAAAATTCCTGCTGCCCTTCCTGCGCTGTTGTCCGGTCTTAAGGTGGCTGCAACTTACAGTATCAGCGGGGCTGTGGTAGGAGAGTGGATTGGTTCCCAGCAGGGACTTGGATATTATCTGCTGCGGGTAAAAAACGGATATATGCTGGACAAGGTTTTTGCCTGTGTGGCTGTGATCATTGGTCTCAGCCTGTGCATGAATGGGGCTGTGCGCCTGCTTGGGCGGATCTGCCTTCCCTATGAAAGAAAGAGGAGGAAATAAGAGATGGGAAACTATGGAATATTTGTGAGAAAGATAGCGGCAGGGATTTTGGCTGCAGCAGTTGCAGCAGGATTGTCCGGCTGTGCAGACACTGCTTCTGAGAAGTCGGCAGAAGGAGAGAACCCCGAGAATGTTACGGTAATTCTGGATTATGTTGCCAATACCAACCACACAGGAATGTATGTGGCTCTGGATCAGGGGTATTACAAAGAGGCCGGAATGGATGTGAGTATCGTGGAGCCTACAGAGGGAGCCACAGCTACGCTGATTGCTGTGGGAAAGGGAGATTTCGGCATCAGCTATCAGGAGGATGTGACCATAGCCCGAACCTCGGCCGATCCTCTTCCGGTTAAAGCGGTTGCAGCTTTGATCCAGCACAATACCTCAGGCTTTGTGACCTATGGGGATAAGGATATCCATTCTCCGAAGGATTTTGAGGGAAAAACCTATGCAGGCTGGGGCGGTCCGGGAGAGGAGGCCGTGTTAAAGGCAGTGATGGCAAAGGACGGAGGGGATTTTTCAAAGCTGGATATGGTGATTTCAGACGGCTCCGGCTTTGAGGCGCTGAAGGATAAGGTTGACGTTATGTGGTTTTTTGAAGGATGGGACAATATAAAATGCCGGCTGAATGATTTTCCTATCAACTATATGGAGCTGCGTCAGCTGGACAAGCGTCTGGATTACTATACCCCTGTTATTATCGCCAGTGAGGATACGCTGAAAAATAAGCCGGAAATGACGAAGAAATTCCTGGAGGCTACTGCAAAGGGATATCGGTATGCAATCGAACATCCAAAGGAAAGCGCAGAGATCCTTCATAAATATGCACCGGATTATTCTCTGGAAATGCTTACCATGTCACAGGAATATCTGGCAGGCAAATACATGGAGGATACAAAACGCTGGGGCGAAATGAAGGATTCTGTATGGGATAATTACACGGATTTTCTGGTGGAATATGGCGTAATTGAAGAGGATATCCCGGCAGATCAGTGTTATACCAATGAATTTCTTCCCCAATAAAAATGCGGCGGATGATAAAACAGGACAGACCATAAAAAGGAGGGGCAGGAGCATTTCCCTGCAGATACAATGAAATTAGAGATTTCCGGTCTTACATTCAGCTATGAAAACAAAAAGATATTTGACGGTCTGGAATTTTCCATCCGGGAAGGAGAGTTTGTAAGCCTTTTAGGGCCCTCCGGCTGCGGCAAATCTACCCTTTTAAAGCTTCTTACCGGGGTGATCGCTCCTGAAAAAGGCCATATCCTGACAGATGGACAGGAAATCCGAGGGATTACGGAGCATTTTGCATATATGCCCCAGAACGACCTTTTATTTCCATGGAAAACCATTTTGGAAAATGTGTGTCTTTACGGCAGGATCCATGGAGGGCAGGAGCAGGTAAAAAAAGAAGCCCTGTCACAGATGGGAGCCTTTGGTCTGGAAGGCTATGAAAATGAATACCCCTCTGCCCTGTCCGGGGGAATGCGCCAGAGAGCTGCATTTTTAAGAACCCTTTTGTGCCGTGCGGATATCCTGCTTCTGGACGAACCATTTGGGGCGCTGGATGTGATCACCAGAGGAGAGATGCAGGACTGGCTTCTGGGAGTCCGAGCCAGATTAAACCGCACCGTTCTTCTGGTGACTCACGATATGGACGAGGCCATCTATCTATCCGATCGGATCCTGATCTTAGATCCCGGCAGAGGCAGGATCGGAAGCGAGATAGAGATTGCAGAAAAGAACCGGAGCCGGGACTGGCTTTACAGTCAGGGGGAACTGCGCCGCAGGATTTACAGAGAGATTATGGGAGACAGAACGTGAAAATAGGAGAAAACAGCACAGCAGAACAATATGTGACAGAGGCAGGCAGGTTTTGGGAAGAAGGGGATGGTCTGATCGATGCCCACGCTCATATAGGGACAGAAGAGGAGATCCGGGAACGCATTCGGGATGGAATCCCTTCTGTGATATGTGCGGGAAGCCCAAAAGAGGCGGAGCAATTAAAACGGCTGTTCAATCGTTTTGAGGTGCATCCGGTCATCATTCCTGCCACAGGGCTTCATCCGTGGAACAGCGATAAGTATCGGGCAGAGGAAATGTTTCCCTTTATGGAAGAATGGCCGGTCATGGGGGAAATCGGTCTGGACACGTTGTGGTGTGACGTACCTCTTAACGTACAGAAAGAGGCGTTTGAATGTCAGCTGGATTTTGCCGTCAAAAAGCGTAAACCAGCGGTTCTTCACACCAAGGAGCAGGAGGCTGAGATTGCCGGGATCCTGCGAAGATATCCTAACCGTTATCTGGTTCACTGGTATTCCTGCGGACAGCATCTGGAGGAGTATCTGGATCAGGACTGCTATGTCTCTATCGGGCCGGATGTGGTGTGGAATCCGGCGGTTCAGGAGGCAGCCAGACAGGTGCCTGAGGATCGGCTTCTCATAGAAACAGATGGTCTTGGGGCTGTGAAATGGGCCTGGGAGGAAGGAGAAAAGCATGGTATAATGGAGTCACAGTTCCATACAGCTCTGCCTGAACTTACAGTCCGCAGTTCTCTGGAGCAGACCTTACGGGAAGTATCCCGGCTCCGGGGAGTGGAGATGAATGTGCTTGCAAAAGCAATTAAGCGGAATTTCCGCAGATTTGTATGGGGAGACAATACCGGACAAAAGGAGGAGAACAGATGAAGTACGATTTTACAAGCATTATGGAACGTCATGGAAAAGATGCCATTGCAGTTGACGGACTTGGCACAATGCCGGGGTTCGCACCGGATCCTCCAAAAGAAGGCTTTGATATCATCCCCATGTGGGTAGCGGATATGAATTTTCCTACTGTACCTACAGTCCAGGAGGCTATGGCTGAACGCATCGGACATCCGGCGTTTGGATACTTTTCTCCGTCCGATGATTATTTTAATGCAATTATCCGGTGGCAGGAAAGGAGAAACGGGGTAAGAGATCTGGAAAAGAAGCATATTGGATATGAAAACGGTGTGCTGGGCGGTCTTCTCAGCGCCTTAAATGTATTTTGCTCCAAAGGGGATCATGTGCTTTTAAATTCTCCTACCTATATCGGCTTTACTAAATCTCTTGCCAATAACGGATACCGCGCTGTCCACTCTCCCCTGTATCTGGATGAGGAAAATGTATGGCGCATGGATTATGAGGACATGGAGAAAAAGATTGTGGAATATAAGATCCATGCAGCTGTTTTCTGTTCCCCCTATAATCCGGTCGGACGGGTGTGGACACGGGATGAGATCGAACGTGCTATGGAGATTTTTAAGAGGCACAATGTATTTGTTGTATCAGATGAAATCTGGTCGGATATCATCACTCTGGGCCATAAGCATATCCCCACACAGAGCGTCAGCGAGGATGCCCGCCAGCGAACCGTGGCTCTCTATGCGCCCAGCAAGACTTTTAATCTGGCAGGCCTGGTCGGAAGCTACCATATTATTTACAATGACTGGATCCGCGACCGGGTAGAGAAGGAGTCCTCCCTGTCCCACTACAATGAGATGAATGTGCTGTCCATGCACGCCCTGATCGGCGCTTACAGGCCGGAGGGATATGAGTGGGTGGACGAGCTGTGCGCGACCATTACGGGAAATATTGATTATGCGGCAGATTATATCGAAACTCATTTTGAAGGAGTAAAGGTTTCACGCCCGGAAGGCACCTATATGCTGTTTATTGATGTGGAGGAATGGTGCAGGAAACATGGAAAGACACTAGAGGAAGTGGAAAAAGCCGGCTGGGATGTGGGCGTGGCATGGCAGGACGGAAAGATGTTTTTCGGTCCCTGGAGCATCCGCATGAACCTGGCCCTTCCCTTAAGCCGTGTAAAGGAGGCCTTTGAACGGCTGAGAAGGTATGTATTTCAGGGGTAAGTCCGGGACGGTACATATTTATTAAGGAGAAACCAACATGCTCACATCCCTGTCATTTATTTTTCTGCTGGGGCTGGCTATGGCGGCTGTGTGTCAGCGGCTTAAGCTGCCCCGCATCATCGGTATGCTCTTAACGGGCATCCTTTTGGGGCCTTATGCGCTGAATCTGCTGGATCCTTCCATATTGGCTGTATCGGCAGACCTGCGCCAGATGGCTCTGATCATTATTTTGCTAAAGGCCGGATTGTCGCTTAATCTGGCAGATTTAAAACGGGTGGGCCGTCCGGCCGTTATGATGGCCTGCGTTCCCGCCAGCTTTGAGATTTTGGGATTTCTTATTTTTGCACCCCATATTTTGGGAGTTACAAGGGTAGAAGCCGCTGTCATGGGCGCTGTACTGAGCGCTGTTTCGCCTGCGGTGGTAATCCCAAGGATGGTTCAGCTCATGGAGGAGAGGTACGGTACAGATAAAAGCATCCCTCAGATGATCATGGCAGGAGCATCCTGTGATGATATTTTCGTCATTGTCCTTTTCTCCACCTTTGTCACCATGGCCCAGGGCGGAGCGGTTCATGGAACGGATCTGCTGAATGTGCCTGTTTCGATTATCCTTGGGGTTGCTTTGGGTGTGGGAACCGGGTACGCCTTAAGCCTGTTTTTTGAAAAAGCCTATGTCTGCGGCCGTTATGTGAGAAACAGCACAAAGGTTATTATTCTTCTGGGAGTATCCTTTCTGCTGATGGCAGTGGAAACATGGCTGAAGGAAATCGTATCCATATCCGGTCTTCTGGCTGTAGTAAGTACAGCTTGCGTGCTGAAAATAAGGAGCATTCCAGATGTATCATCCCGTCTTTCGGAAAAATTTGGAAAACTGTGGATCGCGGCAGAGGTTATTCTTTTTGTTCTGGTTGGAGCCGCTGTAGATATCCGCTATACGCTTGAAGCCGGACTTCCGGCACTGGCCATGATTGCTGCAGCCCTTGTGTTCCGTTCTCTGGGCACCATGTTCTGCCTGTTCGGAACCGCTTTGAATTTGAAGGAGCGCCTGTTCTGCATCATCGCTTATCTGCCTAAGGCCACGGTTCAGGCTGCCATCGGTTCCGTGCCCCTGGCCCTGGGGCTTCCCTGCGGAGCACTGGTGCTGTCCGTAGCAGTTCTGGCGATTGTTATCACAGCTCCTCTGGGAGCATTGGGAATGGATCTTACCTATAAGAAGTTTCTCAAAAAGAACGGTAGTATACCAGCATAAGATCCACCATCCGCCCATAGCTTTTGACCCCGTCGGTCTGGCTGTGGGCTTTTAAATAGGTGTCATTTACTTTCGTGGATACCTCTGCCACCGTTCCTTCAAACTGGTCCCAGAACCGGTTGTTTTCTCCTAAGTCCTCTATTGCTTGAGGATCTAATTGTTCATACAGGCGGCAGTAGCCCTCAAAATCCGCTTTTGCCAGGGCATTTCCCGCATAAACCCATCCGGTCAGATATCCGCTGTATTGAAACGCCTCTGCATCGGATCCGATACAGGCCAGATATCCGATAAAATTTGCCTCATCTTCTCTCATATACCCTTTTAGATGAGAAAGTTCATGGCAGATCGTATGGGGAATATTGTAAAATGGCATCTCGCTGTTGTAATTTGCTTCAATGGTAAAGGGAGAGTAGATTCCTGTAAGCTGTTGTACAGATAGAAGCCGGGGATTCAGTAACGGTTTGGTGTAAGGATACCAGCCCCCAAGCTGGGGAAAATCAGCCCCCAAATTTGCCATAGCCTCCTGTCCCAATTCCCCCATAGAACGGAAAAAGAAAGCATTGCGTTTGGGAGAGTCTTCCCCTGGCACAGTTTCATTTACCTGCTTTACCAGATATTCGCAGAGCGAATAAAGCTCCGCAGTCGTACTGCCTTTTTTTAATTCTTCAGAAAATCCGGCCTCTTCGGAAAAGGGCTTTCTGTAATAATTGATTCCGCAGTTTATTGTATAGATAAAAAATAAAAGCGAGGCAAGAAAAAAGGCATTTTTAAAAAGCAGGAGAGGGCGTTTTAAGCTGTGGAGTATCCAATACAGGCAGAAAGCCAGAAGAAGGTAAAGTCCTGCCTCAGACAGTGAAAATGGAAAAAGGCCGGAAAACCGTGCGATGGTATTTTTAAGACCGGCATAAATGGTTACGGAGTACCACTGGGCAAATACAGGAAATGTTCTGGCACAGCCCAGGAGCAGAACAGATAAAACGGCCAGAATGAGACTTGATGTCATTTTTTTGTCCGGTTTTTTTATAAAGGAAAATGGGGTTGTGTTCCTATCATTTAGTTTCATATACACATTTGTTCTCTTTCGTATTTTTTCCATTATAATTGCTGGGAAAATGGGAGTCAAGGGGAGGGAAAGGCAAAGGGGGAATGAAGCATCTTGACTCAGCTGGCGGTATCCCCTATACTTAGTAGAAAATAAGTCCCCAAAGGTCTGCTCTCTGGGACTGGAATGGGCAGCAAACAATCAGGAGTGAACAACTATGGCATATCAGGATGATTATGTAATGCGTACGATTACCGACCTTGTTCGGGCCATTGCCGGACTGGCACTGGGGAAAAATGAAATTGATTATGACCTTCCTCTCTCAGAGGCGGCTTACACGCCCGTGGATCGGGCTTACCGCCGTTTAAAGGATCTTGCAGATGCAGGAGACATTAACGGGGCTGAGAATGAGCTGTATGAATGTCTGGATACCAGTGACAGGGCGTATTTGGAAATGGCTCTGGCATTTTATATGTATTTAAACCAGCTGGATGATGATGCTCTTTATACCGCCAATTTTTCCAGAGAGGAAATTGCAGAAGGGATTAACAGTATCAGCGCTCAGTTTGGCATCTCCGGTTTTGAGAATTTCGTAGACACTACTATGGTATAAGCATGTCTGAAAGGGAGCGGTTAATGGAAATAAGAAATGAATGCGCCGTCTGTCTGGCCGACTGCTATAAGGAACTGTTTTTTGGTCCGTCCAACAGACGCTGCCGGGCCATGACAGGGGCAGAGCTGCGAAATCGTCTGTCCCGGTTAAATGATGCGTGTCTGGAAAAAATTATAAAACCAAACGAATTAAGCGATATACACGCCATGCTGGCAAAAGTCTGTGCGTTCCTGATGCATAAAGAGGGACGCATAAAGCCCGGTCCTCAGCTTACCCGGTGGGAGGAGAATTGCCGGTGTATGGAGAAATTCTGTGAGCATCTGGCAAAAAAGGATCTGGAATTTCTGCCGGAACTTACGCAGGAGGAGCTGGAGCACGTATTAAAAATGCAGGGGATCCGCAGATATCTTCTAACGAATTCACTGGAACGGGCTTATCAGCTTTTCTATATCCCCAAAACCATTAAAAAGGGGATCAGGGAGTCGGTCAAGCGCCGTCCGGAGGATGAATACCCGGAGACACGGGCCATGAAGCGCCGTTTTATCCTTCATATCGGCCCTACTAACAGCGGAAAAACACATGACGCACTGGAGCGGTTAAAACAGGCAGAGCACGGAGCCTATTTCGGCCCCCTTCGCCTTTTGGCGCTGGAGGTTTACGACCGTTTAAACAGTGAACATGTACCCTGCTCCATGATTACCGGAGAGGAGACGCTGGAGGTTCCCGGAGCGGTCTGTCAGGCCTGTACGGTGGAAATGTTAAATGATCACGAATACTTTGACGTAGCCGTGGTAGATGAATGTCAGATGGCAGCAGATCCTTACCGGGGCCATAACTGGACCCGTGCTGTGCTGGGGCTGCGTGCGGAGGAGATCCACCTGTGCATGGCTCCTGAGGCAGAAGATATCATGGTGCAGATGATCAAGCGCTGCGGGGATTCCTTTCAGATCGTGCGCCACAAAAGAAGTACGCGCCTTACCCTTGAGAAGAAGCCCTACTCCCTGAAGCGGGATCTGAAAAAGGGAGACGCTCTGATCGTATTTTCAAAGAAGTCCGTTCTGGCTCTGGCCGCCCATCTGGAAAATCAGGGGGTGCGCTGCAGTGTGATCTACGGAAGCCTGCCGCCTGCTACCCGGAGGGAGCAGGTGCGCCGTTTTCTGGAGCGTGAGACGGAGGTGGTGGTAAGCACAGACGCCATTGGGATGGGATTAAATCTTCCCATCCGCCGGATCGTGTTTGTGGAAACAAGAAAATTTGACGGCACGGCCAGACGCAGTCTTCTGCCGGAGGAAATCCGTCAGATCGCAGGACGGGCGGGCCGCTTTGGCCTCTATGACGAGGGCTTTGTGACGGCCATTGACGATATAGAAACCATTGAGGACGGCTTATCCGCCCGCCCTCTTCCCATTATGAAAGCCTATGTGGGTTTTCCTGAGCAGCTTTTGAACCTGCCTGCAGAGATTGACACTTTGGTAAAGATCTGGGCCGGTATGGAGGCGCCTGCCATTTATGAAAAAATGGAGGTGGATGAGCTGTTATCTCTCTACATGAGCTTTGAGCGGATCCACGGAGATCATCTGGAAGAATTTACCAAACAGGAGATCTATAAGCTTATTACCTGCTCGGTAGACATTGATAACCGTCTGGTGATGGATCTGTGGAAGGATTACTGCCGGGAATACAGAGAAGTGGATGAACTAGAATTTCCCTACAGTCCGGGAACGGATCTTTACGATATGGAAAGCTATTATAAAATGCTGGATCTTTATTTTCAGTTTTCACGGAAGACAGGACTTCCTGTCCAGGAAGAAAACCTGTTCCATGAAAGGCGGAGCACAGAGGAGGAGATCAGCCGTATCCTGCGCACAGAATGCGGCAGCTATACCCGGAAATGTTCCATCTGCGGCAGAGAGCTTTCCTGGGATCATCCATTTTCCATCTGTGAGCGCTGCTTTGAGCGGGGCCGTTCATCGCAGAAGCGCTCTCGTTTTCACGATCAGCGGTATAACCATTAAAACCCATACAACAGGCTCTGCCACGATGATTCCCCAGTACTTAAAAATATCCGCCAGAAGGAAGGCGGCAATGATTTTTCCAGCCAGTTCGATCATGCTGGAGCATATGGGAGTCACATGATCGCCCATGCCCTGAAGGCTGTTTCTCAAGATAGAAATAGCAGCCGGAGCAAAATAAAACAGGGTGTTGACCTTCAGATACAGAGCTGCGGTATTGAGAACCGTCTCGTTTTGGGAGCCTGTAACCATAGAAGCCAGCCGGGGAGAAATGGTCCAGCTTAAAAGGATTATTCCTACGGCCCAGATCCAGGTCAGAAGAAGGGATTGGCGGATTCCCGTCCGGATGCGGTCCATGCGGCCGGCTCCCGTATTCTGTCCGCAGTAATTTGCCATGGTTACGCCCATGACGCTGAAGGGAAGCATACAAAATTCTGTAATTTTCCGGGCGGCTGTATGGGCTACGATGATATCCTGGCCAAAGGTATTGATGGCGCACTGGAGCGACAGGGTGCCGAAAAATACAAGGGACATCATGGCAGCCATAGAGAGGCCGGAGGCGTAGAGTTTTTTGACCTGTTCTCCGGATATTTTAAAATCAGCCGGGCAGAAGCGGAAGATCCGGTATCTGCAGAACATATAGATCAGGCTTAAGCAGGCCGCCACCCCCTGGGACAGAACCGTAGCAAAGGCGGCTCCTTCTATGCCCCAGCCAAAGTACATGATAAAAACCAGATCTAAAACCACATTTAATACAGCTGCAAAAATCAGAAACAGCAGAGGGGCTGTTGTATCGCCTACAGCCCGCAGGACAGAGGCGCAGGCATTGTACAGCATGGTGACAAACAGTCCGGACAGAATGACGCGGATATAGCTGTCTGATTGGATAAGAAGCTCCTGGGGCACGTTTAAAAGTCCGAGGATCCATGGGAGGCCTGCGAGACAGGCCAGTGTGAGGGACAGGGCAGTCACAGCTCCAAGGAGCAGGCTGCCTGCGGCAAAGCGTTTTACTCCTTCTTTGTTTCCTGCGCCGAATTCTCTGGCGATTAGCAGAGAAAAGCCGTTTGTAAGGCCGGACAGAAAGCCGATAAAAAGAGTGCTGATGGAGGCGGTGGCCCCCACAGCTGCCAGAGCAGTTTCTCCCAGGGCGCTTCCTACTACGCGGGTATCAGCCAGACTGTAGCACAGCTGAAACATATTTCCAAGGGCTACGGGAACAGCAAAGCTGATCATGATCCGGGCCGGTGTGCCTTTTGTAAGATCCTTCATATGTAAATCCTTTCGTGTTTTAAGTGTTTTTCCGTACCAGAATTTCACGGGTGGTCCGCTGGCGGATCCCAACGACCCGTTTATGAAGACGATATGCCGACAAGCCTGCCGTTTTGCTTTTAAAAATACAGGTTACCGGCTCTCCGAAGCGAAAGCCCAGGCGGCTCAGACGGCGCTCCATGGCAGGCTCGGATATGATCCAGGCTACCTGGGCTGTTTCTCCGGCTTTCAGATCGCATAAGGGAAATACCATGTTTTATCCATCCTTTTGACCCTGATACCATAGTATATGATAACAGGACTTAAGAGAGACTGATTTTTACCTCTCTGCGGATTTTCATGGAAGCTTCCTCTACCTCACAGTCATAGGCCAGAATATGCAGTCCGGCTCTGGCTCCTGCCCGCAGGGCGTCCCCAAAGGCTTTGTGTGTTTCATCATTGGGACGAAATTCCCTTACTCCTTCCATCTGTATGACAAAGAGCACAAAGGCCTCAAAGCCTTCGGCAACAGCTTCGGACAGGCCCTGAAGGTGCTTTACACCCCGCTCTGTGGGAGCATCGGGAAAGCGGACGATTCCATTTTCTTCCAGGGTTACGCCCTTTATCTCCATGAAGGCAGGTTTTAAGGCTCCGGTCTGCTGGTTTTCCAGCATAAATGCCAGATCGAACCGGGAATCTTTGTGGACTACCTCCCGCCGGATCTTACGGGGCAGCCAGATGCTCCCAGATGGATCAAAGGGCTGGAGCATCCGGAGCGCGTTGTCGTTTGGCTCCTTTTGGGAGAGGTTCTCCATCCATTCCAGGGCAGCCCGGTTGGGCGCCTGGGAATCCATATTGATCAGAAGGTTTCCCTTATAGACCGCGATTAGGTCAAATTCTGTTTTCCTTCCCATTTCCCTGGCGTGGGGGTGAAATTCCAGCACCACGGTACAGCCGGAGGTAAGCAGTTCTCTGCAGCGTCCTGTATTTTTTACATGGCAGATAACACGCTGGCCGTTTACCTCCACATAGGCGATAAAGCGATTGGGACGTTCCAGAAAACGTCCCTTCACTGTATGTTCATATCTCATGTCAACCTCATTTTTCCGGAAAAATCCGGTTTTTGTTTCGGCTATCATAATAAGGCAAATTTTGGGTTCACGCAAGTGTTTCCTGCGGCCGTTTTCTTCTTTTACAACAGTAATTTCAAGAAAAATTCCCGTTCCTGCCCCTTAACAGTTGCACCTCTCATTAAAATATGCTAAACTTTCTGCAAATAAGGGTCCGGGGCTGTGCGTTCAGACTGGCAGTCCCTCAAAGTATACATCGCATAAAGAAAGGAAATTGATTATGGCATTATCTTACCAGAGTACCAGAGGCGGACAGACCGGGGTCACGGCATCCCAGGCTGTCCTTCAGGGTCTGGCTGCCGACGGCGGCCTGTTTATGCCCACTGAAATTCCGAAGCTGGATGTTTCCATGGAGAAGCTGGCCGGTATGAGCTATCAGGAGACCGCATACGAGGTGATGAAGCTGTTTCTCACAGATTATACGGAGGAGGAGCTGAGATCCTGTATTGCGAAAGCCTATGACAGCAAATTTGACACAGAGGAGATCGCTCCGTTAGCAAAGGCCGATGGCGCTTATTATCTGGAACTTTACCATGGGAGCACCATTGCGTTTAAGGATATGGCATTATCTATTCTGCCTCATCTGATGACCACTGCGGCAAAGAAGAACCATGCAGATAAGGAAATCGTGATCTTAACGGCTACTTCCGGCGATACCGGAAAGGCAGCTATGGCAGGCTTTGCGGATGTACCCGGCACCCGTATCATCGTATTTTATCCCAAAGGCGGCGTAAGTCCGGTGCAGGAGCGCCAGATGCGCACCCAGAAGGGGGAGAACACGGCAGTTGTCGCCATCCACGGCAATTTTGACGACGCCCAGACCGGAGTAAAGAATCTTTTCAATAACAAGGAGCTGGCAAAGGAGCTGGCAGAGAAGGGATTCCAGTTTTCCTCCGCCAATTCCATTAACATTGGCCGTCTGGTGCCTCAGGTTGTGTACTATGTATACGCCTATGCAAAGCTTCTGGCAAATGAGGAGATCGCTGCCGGGGAGGAGATCAATGTGGTGGTTCCCACAGGCAATTTCGGCAACATTCTCGCAGCCTATTTTGCCAAGAAAATGGGGCTTCCCATCCGTACTCTGATCTGTGCCTCTAATGATAATAAGGTGCTGTACGATTTCTTCACCACAGGCACTTATGACCGCAGAAGGGAGTTTATTCTTACCAATTCTCCGTCCATGGATATTTTGATCTCCAGCAATCTGGAGCGCCTGATCTATTTAAGTACAGGCTCGGATCCGAAAGCAAACGCCGCTCTGATGAAGGAGCTGGCAGAGGATGGCCATTATACCATTACGGATGAGATGCGGGCCTTTATGGCTGATTTTAAGGGCGGTTTTGCCACAGAGGAGGAAAATGAAGCTGCGATACGGACCATTTTCCAGGATACAGGCTATCTCATCGACACACATACAGGCGTGGCAGCGGCCGTATACGGACAGTATAAAAATGAAACAGGCGATCAGACAAAGACGGTTATTGCGTCCACGGCCAGTCCCTTTAAGTTCTCACGCAGTGTAATGGATGCTGTAAAGGGTAAAGCGGCCACAGAGGGAAAGGATGAGTTTGATGTGGCCGATGAGCTGGCTGCAGCTGCCGGCCTTGTGCTTCCAAAAGCGGTAGAGGAGATACGTACTGCGCCCATCCGCCATGACAGAGAGTGCGCTGTGGATGAGATGGAGGAAACCGTTAAGAATATCCTTGGGATTTCATAAAAGTTCTTCCATTTTTGGATGGTATGGTTTATAATGAATTCGAAACTGTTAAAAACATAACAAAGTAGAACTGCGTTCCAGGGCTGTTATCCGGGTTCCGGGTTCATGCAGCTGGGGGAGCGCCCAAGTATAAGGAGGAAATATTATGTTAGTATCAGCAAAAGATATGCTTGAAAAAGCAAGAGCAGGCAAATATGCAGTAGGTCACTTCAATATCAATAATCTGGAGTGGGCAAAAGCAGTTCTTCTGACTGCAGAAGAGCTTCAGTCCCCGGTTATCCTGGGTGTATCCGAGGGTGCAGGCAAGTACATGACCGGATTTAAGACCGTAGCAGCTATGGTTTCTGCTATGCTTGAGGAATTAAATATTACCGTACCGGTGGCACTTCACTTAGACCACGGCTCCTACGAGGGCTGCTATAAGTGCATTAAGGCCGGATTCTCCTCTATTATGTTTGACGGCTCTCATTATCCGATCGAAGAGAATGTGGAGAAGACAAAAGAGCTGGTTAAGATCGCTCATACAATGGGCCTGTCCTTAGAGGCTGAGGTAGGCTCTATCGGCGGCGAGGAAGACGGCGTGGTAGGCGCAGGCGAGTGTGCAGATCCTGCAGAGTGCAAGGCTATCGCTGATCTGGGTGTTGACTTCCTTGCAGCAGGTATCGGAAATATCCACGGCAAGTATCCGGAGAACTGGCAGGGCTTAAACTTCGACGTACTGGAGAAGGTTAAGGAAGCAACCGGCGATATGCCGTTAGTTCTTCACGGCGGTACAGGTATTCCCGAGGATATGATCAAGAAGGCTATCAGCCTGGGCGTTGCAAAGATCAACGTAAATACAGAATGCCAGCTTTCCTTCGCAGAGGCTACCAGAAAGTACATCGAGGCAGGAAAGGATCAGCAGGGCAAGGGCTTTGACCCAAGAAAGCTGTTAGCTCCCGGCGCAGAGGCAATCCGCGCAACTGTAAAAGAGAAGATGGAGCTGTTTGGTTCTGTTGGAAAGGCAAATGCATAAGCTCTGTGAATTAAAACTTATTAGAATAAACTGATTCTGTTTTTGGAAAAACCGCTTGCATTTTCACGGGAAATGGTTTATTTTATAACAAAAGAACGAGGGCGTTCTCTTTTTGAAAAAGGAGAGAACGCCTTTTGCTGTACAAAACCGCCTTTTGGGGTGCATTGGGGAAAGGGGACACCATGAAAAGAGAGGATGGAGAATCTATGAGCAAAGTAATAAGTGTTACAGAGATGTTTGGCAAGGATGTGTTTAATGATGCCGTGATGAGAGACCGTCTGCCTAAAAGCGTATATAAGAAGCTTAAAAAGACCATTGAGGATGGCGCAGAGCTGGATCCCAGTATTGCAGATGTGGTAGCTCATGCTATGAAAGACTGGGCGATTGACCATGGTGCAACCCATTTTACTCACTGGTTCCAGCCTCTTACAGGCGTTACGGCTGAGAAGCACGATTCCTTTGTTTCCGCTCCCGTTGAAGGCCGTGTGATCATGGAGTTTTCTGGAAAAGAACTCATAAAGGGTGAACCGGATGCTTCCTCCTTCCCCTCCGGCGGCCTGCGCGCAACCTTTGAGGCCAGAGGCTATACGGTATGGGACTGTACCTCTCCGGCTTTCTTAAAAGAGGACGCTATCGGCGTGACCCTCTGTATTCCTACCTCCTTCTGTTCCTATAAGGGTGAGGCTCTGGATAAAAAGACCCCTCTGCTGCGCTCCATGCAGGCCATCAATGAGCAGTCCCTGCGGATCTTGCGCTTGTTTGGAAACACCACTGCAAAACGGGTCAATCCTTCCGTGGGACCAGAGCAGGAGTATTTCCTGGTTGACCGCCAGAAGTATCTGCAGAGAAAGGATTTAATTTATACCGGCCGCACCTTATTCGGCGCTATGCCGCCAAAGGGGCAGGAGATGGACGACCACTATTTCGGCATCATCAGAGAGCGGATTGGCGCCTATATGAACGATGTAAATAAGGAACTGTGGAAGCTGGGAGTGCCTGCCAAGACCCAGCACAACGAGGCAGCCCCGGCCCAGCATGAGCTGGCTCCCATCTATGAGGGCGTGAACCAGGCCGTAGACCACAATCAGCTGGTGATGGAGACATTAAAAAAGGTAGCCGGACGCCACGGCATGGCCTGCCTTCTCCACGAAAAGCCTTTCTATGGGGTAAATGGCTCCGGTAAGCACAACAACTGGTCCCTGACTGCCGACGACGGCACCAACCTGATGAACCCCGGCGATACGCCCCATGAGAATATCCAGTTCCTTCTGGTTTTAGCCTGCATCATCAAGGCCGTAGACCGCCATGCAGATCTGCTCCGTGAATCTGCCTCTGATGTGGGAAATGATCACAGACTGGGAGCAGACGAGGCTCCGCCGGCAATTATTTCCATTTTCCTTGGAGAGCAGCTGGAGGATGTGATCGACCAGCTCTGCGACACCGGAGAAGCGACCCATTCCAAGAAGGGCGGAACTCTGCGCACCGGCGTAAATATCTTGCCGGATCTGGACAAGGATGCCACCGACCGGAACCGCACCTCACCCTTTGCTTTTACAGGCAATAAATTTGAGTTCCGTATGGTAGGTTCCTCTGATTCCGTAGCATCTGCCAATACGGTGTTAAATACCATTGTGGCAGAAGCCTTTAAGGAAGCGGCTGATCAGCTGGAGCAGGCCGAGGACTTTGATATGGCAGTCCATGACCTCATTAAAGAGCTTTTGGCAGCTCATAGAAGAGTTATCTTCAATGGAAACGGCTATTCTGAGGAGTGGGTAAAGGAAGCCGAACAGAGAGGGCTTCCCAACCTTCGCTCTATGGTAGACGCGATCCCGGCTCTTGTGACAGACAAGGCGGTAAAGCTGTTTGAGGAGTTCGGCGTATTCACCAGAGCCGAGCTGGAGTCCAGAGCCGAGGTAGAGTACGAAAGCTATGCAAAGAGCATTAACATTGAGGCAAAGACTATGATCGATATGGCAGGAAAGCAGATCATTCCTGCAGTGATCCGCTACACCACCCAGCTGGCAGGTTCCATTTCCGCGGTGAGAAATGCCTGCCCGGAGGCAGACGTGAGCACACAGACAGAGCTTTTGCTGGAATCCTCAGACCTTCTGGCTGAGACAAAAACAGCCCTGTCTGCCTTGGAAGATGCAACGGCCCGCTGCGCAGCCATGGAAAGCGGAAAGGATCAGGCACTGGCATACCACAGTGAGGTCGTTCCTGCCATGGAGGCCTTAAGGACTCCTGTAGACCGTCTGGAGATGCTGGTGGACAAGGATCTGTGGCCCATGCCAAGCTACGGCGATCTGATTTTTGAAGTGTAATACGACAATTGTTTAACTGGTCATTTTAGAAGACAGAGCCTGCGGCTGCCCGGAAGGGGATAGCTGCAGGCTGTTTTCTTTGGCCGCTTTGCTGTATAATAGGGATATTATCAGTAAGTAAGGGGATGTATATGAAAATTCTGATCATAGAGGATGAGCGGCTGCTGGCCGGTTCTATAAAAGATCTTTTAGAGATCCAGGGTTTTGAGGCCGAGGCTGTATATGACGGAGAAACCGGTTTTACATATGCAGGCACCGGGATTTATGATCTGATCATACTGGATGTGATGATGCCGGGAAAAAGTGGCTATGAGGTGGCAAGGGAGCTTCGGGCCAGCCGTCTGGGAACGCCCATTCTAATGCTTACGGCCCGTTCTGCTCTGGAGGATCGGATCGCAGGGCTGGATGCCGGGGCAGATTATTATCTGACAAAGCCCTTTGACGCCAGAGAGCTTACTGCCTGCGTCCGCGCCTTGCTTCGCCGCCAGGGAGGACAGGTGGATGAGGTAGGGATGGGAAAGACCTGTTTGGATCTTTCGACGGCTGTTTTAAGCTGCGGGGACAGACAGATCCGGCTTTCTGCGAAAGAGTTTGATATTATGCGCCTTTTATTTCAGTCCGGGGCAGGAAATCTTTCTAAGGAAATGATCCTGGAAAAGGTGTGGGGCTATGATTCAGATGCAGTGGAAAACCATGTAGAGGTTTATATTGGTTTTTTGAGGAAAAAGCTGTTAAGCATTGGGTCAGATGTACGTATTGAGTCCATCCGGCGAATGGGATATCATCTGGAGGTGGCAGAACATGATTTATAGGCTGAGAGTGAAGTTTGTAGTTATCAACATGACGATAGTGGTTCTGATGATGAGTGTGGTATTCGGCCTGGTGTACCATTTTACAAGAGCAGATCTGGAAGAAAAGAGCATCCGCATGATGGAAAAGATTGCAAACCGACCCTTTCAGATTGAGATGCCCGGAGAACAGAGCGAGCAGATCCGTCTTCCTTTTTTTATCCTGCATCTGGGAACCGGGGGAGAACTGATCGCCAGCAGCGGCGGCTATTTTGATCTGTCTGATCAGGAATTTCTCATGGATCTCATTGTAAGGGCACGTTCCTCCCATCAAAAGGTAGGAGTGATAAAGGAATACGGCTTTCGGTACTATAAGACCAATACGCCCTACAGGTATAGCCTGGTATTTGCGGATATTTCCAGTGAAACGGCGGCGCTAAAGGGGCTGGTGAGAACCTGCGCCCTGATCGCGGGTCTGAGTTTTATCCTATTTTTAGCCATCAGCATCTGGCTTTCCGGCTGGGCGGTGCGGCCGGTGGAAAAGGCCTGGAAACAGCAGCGCCAGTTTGTGGCCGACGCCTCCCACGAGTTAAAAACGCCTTTGACTGTAATTATGACCAATGCGGAGCTTCTGCAGTCCTCCGGCTGTGGGGAAGAAGAGCAGAGACGTTTTTCCGAAGCCATCCTTGCCATGTCACGGCAGATGAGGGGGCTGATCGAACAGATGCTGGATCTGGCCCGTGCTGACAGCGGACAGGCAGAAGCAGCTTTTGAACAGGTGGATTTAAGCCGGACAGCAGAGGATTCGCTTCTTCTTTTTGAACCCCTTTATTTTGAACAGGGATTAACGCTTTATGCAGAAATAGAAGAAGGTATTCTGATCTGGGGCTTAAAGGACAGGCTGAGCCAGCTTCTGGATATTCTTTTAGACAATGCCTGCAAATATTCGAGCCAGGGCGGAACCACCTGGGTAAAGCTTAAAAAACAGGGAAAAAGCCACTGCATACTCACTGTAGAAAATCAGGGTCCTTCGATTGATCCCGAAGACTTAAGCCAGATCTTCAAACGCTTTTACCGCGCCGATCCCGCCCGCAATACCTCCGGAAGCTACGGCCTGGGCCTTTCCATTGCGGAAAAGACCGTACAGCTTCATCACGGAAAAATACACGCTGAAAGCAGGGATGGGATCAATCGATTTTGGGTGGAGCTGCCCTGTGTTCTGGGGCCTGGTGTGCAGGGCTACGGTTTCCGGCTATAAAGTCGGATGATTCCCTCTTGCATCCATATATTTCCAGTGCTATACTGAAGCCATACTTCAGATTTTTAAAGGAGAGGCCAGATGTTAATTTGATCCATTTATTTTGACGCATGAAGATTTGTCTGTGCAGGCGCAATACCGTGAAAGCGTCCTGTTATTTCATGTTGCCCAAAATGGATCGGATATCAGGTTCTCTCTTTTTATGCCGTATATTATACCGCACACGCCAGCCGCCCATCTTTCAATGGGCGGCTGGCTGCTGGGCCCGGCCCTATCTAAAAGAGAAGATACTATGCAGAGATCCTTTGGCAGCAGAGGGTCTCTGTTTTTTTATTTCACAGGAAAGTGCGGTCTGACACAGGTGGAAAAGCATATAGCAGCATATATTTTAAGAGGATAATTAGAAATGAAAACAATATTTGAGAAAATGTTCGGCCAGTACAGAGGTATGAGAAGAGAATTATATATTCTTTTCTGGGGAAAGGCAGCAACAAATATGGGAGCTATGATATGGCCCATGCTGACGCTGATTTTAAGCAATAAGCTGGGAATGAATGCACAGGAGATCGCCAAGATCACCATAGCTATGGGAGTGGTACAGTTTCCTGCAAACCTGCTGGGAGGAAAGCTGGCAGACTGCTGCAATAAGAAAAAGCTCATCATTATCTGCGATTTGGTAACGGTCATCTGTTACCTGACAGCAGCGGTTCTTCCTGTATCCATGGCACAGATCCTGCTGTTTTTTACAGCAGGAATCTTTCAGACAATGGAAAATCCGTCCTATGACGCACTGGTAGCCGATCTGAGCACCTCCGAAAACAGGGAAAAAGCCTACAGCCTTATGTATCTGGGACTCAATCTGGGGATCATTCTGTCCCCAACCATAGGAGGAATCCTGTTTGAGAACCATCTGGGCCTTGCTTACGCCATTGACGGGCTCACGACCCTGTCGTCCACCATTTTGATCCTTCTTTTTATAAAGGACATCACTCCGGTAAAGGAAAAACAAACCATTTATGAAGAGGCAAAAGAAACCCAGTCCACATGGAAAATCCTCAGGGAGCAGACGGGAGGCGGCGTATTCCATAAATTTTCAGCCCCATTTCAGCATAAATTGTTATAATGCCAGAAAAACAAAAATCCAATCAGGAGGTCAACCATGATACAGGTAGAGCATTTAACAAAATGCTATGGGGATGTGACAGCGGTAGATGATCTGTCCTTTGAGATAGAAGGCGGCCATGTATACGGCTTTTTGGGTCCAAACGGCGCAGGAAAATCCACCACCATGAACATCATGACAGGATGTCTGTCAGCCACAAAGGGAAGCGTAAAGATTGACGGCTTCGACATTTTTGAAGAACCGGCCCAGGCAAAGAAACGGATCGGCTATCTTCCGGAGCAGCCGCCCCTTTATATGAACGAGACACCGGCAGAGTATCTGCGCTTTGTAGGAGAAGCAAAGGGGCTTAAGGGAAAAGAGCTGCACAGCCAGATTGACAGTGTGATCGGGAGGACAGGTCTAGACCATGTGCGAAACCGCAGGATCAGCGCCCTGTCTAAAGGATATAAACAGAGAGTCGGGATCGCTCAGGCCCTTCTGGGGGATCCGAAAGTGATCATACTGGATGAGCCGACAGTAGGACTGGATCCCTTACAAATCATAGAGATCCGCGATTTGATCAAAGATCTGGGAAGAGAGCATACGGTCATTTTCAGCTCCCACATTCTTTCCGAGGTTCAGACTATCTGTGAGAAAATCCTTATTATTGCCAGAGGAAAGCTCATCGCCTTTGACGAGCCGGAAAACCTTGAAAAACGCCTCCTTTCACCGGGAGAGATTACTCTGGTAGCAGAGGCGGACGCCAGGGAAACAGAAGAACTTCTCTCCGGTATGGAGCACATTACAGAACAGACCATAGAAGAAAAGGAGATAGGACGGACCGCAGCTACCCTCCATTCGGACTGCGAGGATATCTATGAGGTGTCAAAAGCCCTGTTTAAGCGTTTTTCAGCCGCCGGCAAACCCCTTCTTGAAATGAATGTGAAAAAGGCGGATCTGGAGGAAATATTTATTGAGCTGACAGAGAGCGCCCAAACAGAAGATATTAAAACCGAGGAATCCGAAGCAGGAGAGGAGGAAATGGCATGACCGCCGTATTAAAGCATGAGCTCCGCAATTATTTCCATACCCTGACCGCCTATGTATTCGGCGCATTTTTGCTGGCCTTTATCGGTCTGGGAGCCACCTTATATAATCTTCAGGCAGCAGTAAGCAATTTTGAGTTTGTATTAAGCTTCGGCAGCCTGGTATTTGTAGTAATTGTACCTATTTTAACCATGCGCGTCATTGCAGAGGAGAAGAAGCAGAGAACAGACCAGCTGTTATACTCCCTTCCCATTACCACCACAGAGGTTGTACTGGGAAAATATCTGGCGCTTCTTGTTGTATATCTGATCCCTTTGGCGGTTGTTTCCGTATATCCGCTGATATTTGCCCGCTATGGAGATGTATACCTTTTGACCTCCTACGGCTCTATCTTTGCCTTTTTTGTTTTGGGCGCAGCCTTGATCGCTCTGGGAGTATTCATTTCCTCCCTGACAGACAATCAGGGCTTTGCGGCAGGAATCGGCATTGCGGTGATCCTGCTCAACTACTACAGCGCCAGTCTGTCCGAGTATGTATCTTCTACTCCGGCAGGCGCCCTGATCGTAGCCTTTGCTCTGGTGATCGTCCTGGGAGTGGTAATACGCCATTTAACAAAAAATGAACATCTGGCTTATGGATTTTATTTCCTGGCTGGCGGCGCAGTGCTTATTTTATATCTGGCAGACCCGGAAGCTTTTTCCGGACTTCTGCCCTCAGTTATGAAAACGCTTTCCCTGTTTGAACGTTTTTATGTGTTTGTAAACGGGGTGTTTGATCTCACTGCGATCGTATATTTTGTGACCTTTGCCGCATTTTTCCTGTTTTTATCGGTGCAGTCACTGGAAAAAAGGAGGTATAACTGATGAAACAGAACCGTAATGCCTTTTGCGGCGGAGCCTATTCCCTGATTCTTTCCGCAGTGGTTCTTACAATCCTTATTGTAGTCAATATACTGGTAAACGCCCTTCCGGAGAATCTGACAAAATACGATATCAGCGCGGCAAAGCTCTATTCCATTACCAGCAATACAAAGGCGGTGGTAAACGGGTTGGATGAGGATGTAACCATTTACTGGATCGTGCAGGCAGACAAAGAGGATGCGGTCATTGAAAACCTGTTAAATAAATACGACAGCCTTTCAGACCATATCCAGATCGTAAAGAAAAATCCGGATGTATATCCTACCTTTGCAGAGCAGTACACAGATGAAGAGGCCGCCAACAACAGCCTGGTTGTAGAATGCGGCGAACGCAGCCGTTTTATCGGTTATGATGATATTTATGTTCAGGAGGCAGATATCTACTCCTATTCCTACAATACCTCCTTTGACGGAGAGGGAGCCATTACTTCTGCCATTGACTATGTGGTAAATGAAGAGCAGCCCAAAGTATATCTTTTAGAGGGACATGGGGAAAGAGAACTTCCCGCCTCCTTCAAGGAGCAGATTGAAAAGGAAAATATCCAGTTAGAGCAGCTGTCTCTTCTGAATGTAGATTCCATTCCTGAGGATGCAGCCGGAATTATGATCTATGCGCCCTCCAGCGACATTTCCGGAGAAGAACAGACCATGCTTGCAGATTACACCAAAAAGGGAGGAAAGCTTTTTGCGGCAGCAGGGCCTGTAAAGGAAGGAAATCTTGACAACCTTCACGGCCTTTTAGAGGAATACGGCGTTACCGCACAGGACGGAATCGTAGTAGAGGGAGACAGAGAGCGCTATGCTCTTCAGACGCCTTACGCCCTTCTTCCTCAGATGGAGAGCAGCGATATTACAGACGCTCTCATTGAAGAGCACTATTATCCCATTCTTCCCATTGTCCAGGGATTAAAGGTAGATGAAACGAAAGCCGCAGGCCGGGTGACAACCCTTCTGTCAACCACAGACCAGGCTTTCAGCAAGATGGCAGGCTATGAGCTTTCCACCTATGAACGGGAGGAAGGAGACGTTGATGGCCCCTTTGCGGCAGCTGTGTCGATTTCCTGTGAAAATGAAGGACGGATCCTCTGGTTTGGCTCCTCAGACTTTTTAGAGGATATGTATAATGCCCTTTCCTCTGGTGCAAACGGGGATCTGGGAATGAATGGTCTTTCTTCCATGATCGGAGAGAGCGAGGCTATGGCGATCCGGAGCAAGTCCTTAAACTATAATTATCTTACCATCAGCGAATCTGCTTCTGCCATGCTTCAGGCGGTAATGATCGGTGTTTTCCCGCTTGCATACCTGGGAATTGGCATTTGTGTGGTAATGAGAAGGAGGAGAATGCAGAATGAAGCGGGCTAAACGGTTATATATCCTTCTGGGAGTTCTGGCGGTGCTGTCCGTGGCGGCCATCGCGGTGATCCAGAGGGAGGAGCATAAGGAAAAGATCAAAGACAGCGGTGAAACCATCCTTCAGATTCCCTATGAGGGTGTCACGGCCCTTTCGTGGGAAAATGAGTCGGAAAGCCTTTCGTTCCATAAGGGAGAGGACGGAGTCTGGACCTATGACGAGGATGAAAAATTTCCTGTGAGCGAAGAAAAGATAAAAGAACTCTTAGAGCCCTTTGAGGAATTTGCAGCAGCCTTTGTGATCGAAGAGGTAGAGGATTACAGTCAGTACGGTCTGAATGATCCTGTCTGCACGATTCATCTGGAAAATGGGGAGCAGGAGCTTGAAATAAAGCTGGGCAATTTCAGCAATATGGATTCCCAGCGCTATGTGTCCATCGGAGACGGAAAAGCTTATCTGGTAAAGGACGATCCCCTGAATTATTTTGACGCGGTGTTAAAGGATATGCTGAAGCAGGATGAGATCCCTGAGCTTGAGACAGTAAGCAGCCTGCGGTTTACAGGACCGGAGACCTATGAAGCAGTCCGCATAGAGGACAGCGGGGCTTCCTACAGCAGCGAGGATGTTTATTTTAAGAAGGATGAGGAAAACCTGCTTCCCTTAGATCCGGTACAGGTGGATGAATATATCAGAACCCTCCAGAATCTGGATCTGTCTGACTACGCTTCCTACTATGTTTCAGAGGAAGAGTGGAGCACCTATGGACTGGATGCGCCGGAGCTGTCCTTAGAGGCCGATTATACCTTTGAAAATGAGGACAAAGAGAACGTATCCGGTACGCTTACCGTAAGCGTAAGCCGTGATCCGAAGGAAAAAGAAAAGGCAGAGAAGAAGGAGAACTTTGAGGAAAACAGCGGGGAAGAGGAAGAAATTACCGCATACGCAAGAGTAAATAATTCCCAGATCGCCTATAAGCTGACTGCCGAGGATTACAAAGGCCTGATGGCCATGAAATATGATGACCTGCGCCATAAAGAAGTATTCTGGGGCGATACAGAGGAGATCACAGGAATTGACATTTCCTTAGAGGGAGCTGACTACAGCCTTACTTCCAAAGGCAAAAAGGATGACCGCACCTGGACGTATCAGGAGGAGGAAATAGAGGCAGATGAACTGCTCTTTGCTCTGGAAGGCTTAAAAGCAGACCGCTTTACAGAAGAGGAGCCAGGACAAAAGGAGGAAATCCGCCTCACTCTCCATCTGGATAATGAAGTTTCTCCTCAGGTAACCATCGTTCTTTATCGCTATGACGGCAGCAGCTGTCTGGCAGAGGCTGATGGAAAGACCGTTTCTCTGATTCCCAGATCTCAGGCAGTGGATCTCATCGAGGCAGTAAATACCATTGTTTTGGGAAATACAGAGGATTAGCCCTTGCATTTCCCTGCGTCCGTGCTATAATGTTCATATAAAATAAAAATATAATAGAAATGAACAAAAATGTCAGTGGACAGGGGAGCAAAGATTCCTCTGTCCGCTGACAGTGCATATACAGGATGAAGAATGGAGGATCATATGGACAGATTGGGGTTGATATGCAGAAACATTTTGGAGGAGCCATATATTACTCAGCGGGAGCTGGCAAAGAGAATGGAGCTATCTTTAGGGACCATTAACGGGCTGATCAAAGAATGTACGGAAAAAGGCTATATCAGAGAAGATGAGGATCAGAGAGGAAAACGGCTTGCTCTTACAGAAACGGGACAGGCTGTTTTAGCGCCCTATAAGGTAGACGGAGCTCTGATCATTGCCGCAGGCTTTGGCTCCCGTTTTGTCCCTCTTACCTTTGAAACGCCCAAGGGGCTTTTAGAGGTATTTGGAGAGCGTATGATCGAACGCCAGATCCGCCAGCTCCATGAGGCCGGAGTATATGATATTACCATTGCAGTCGGGTATCTGAAAGAGAAATTTGAATATCTGATCGACAAATATGATGTAAAGCTTCTCTACAATCCGGAGTATTCCTGCAAAAATACCCTGGCTACGGTTTACAGAGCCAGACATCTGTTAAAGGGCCGCAATATGTACATTTTATCCTCTGATAACTGGCTGCGGGACAATATGTACCACGCCTATGAGTGCGGAGCCTGGTACAGCGCCTCCTTCCAGAAGGGGGATACCAAGGAGTGGTGCTTTACCTTTACTAAAAAGGGAAGGATTACAGATGTAAATGTAGGCGGAAGGGATCAGTGGGTGATGTACGGCCCGGTCTATCTGTCCAGAGAATTTTCAGCCCGGTTCCTTCCGGTATTAGAAGCCTACTATGAAACTCCGGGAACGGAACAGTTTTACTGGGAGCAGCCCTTTGTAGATATGCTCAAGGGAGAGGCAAAGCGCCGTCTGGAGGCAGAAGGGGGAACGCTTCTTGCCCGCGCAGAAGAGGCTTCCGGCTGGAAGGCGTCTCAGTGGGATCAGATCGAGATGGATGTAAACCGTCAGCCTGAAAACCAGGTGTATGAATTTGAAAATCTGGAGGAGCTGCGCCTGTTTGATGAACGCTATCAGAACCATTCGGATAATGCGGCAATGGATCTGGTATCCAGGGTATTTAAGGTGCCTGAGTCCCATATTACAGATATCCGCTGCCTGAAAGCCGGAATGACAAATAAATCCTTCTTGTTCCGGGTGGATGGCGCTCACTGCATCTGCAGGATTCCGGGGCCGGGGACAGAGCTTTTAATCAACCGCAGGGAGGAAAAAGAGGTTTATGATACCGTAGCCTCTCTGGGGATTACGGAAGAAGTGCTGTACATGAACCCGGATACCGGCTATAAGATTGCACGGTACTATGAAAACGCCCGGAATGCAGCGGCAGATAACTGGAAAGATATGGAAATCTGTATGGGTATTGTAAGAAAGCTTCACCAGTCTGGTCTTACAGTCGATCATTCCTTTGATATTCGGGAACGGATAGATTTTTATGAAAGGCTCTGCCTGCAGCATGGAGGAATCCCTTTTGAAGATTATGAGAAGGTCAGAGGCTGGATGAATGAGCTGATGGATCGTTTGGATCAGATGGATCGTCCACAATGTCTCTGCCATATTGACGCAAATGTGGATAACTTCCTGATGTTTGAAGACGGCAGTGCAAAACTGCTGGATTGGGAATATGCGGGAATGTGCGATCCCATTATGGACATTTCCATGTCGGCGATCTATTCGTACTATGACGCAGAACAGACAGAAAAGCTTCTGGAGATTTATTTAGAGAGAAAGCCTTCGGAAGAAGAATATTATTCCGTATTTGCAAATGCGGCCCTGGGCGGTTTCCTCTGGTGTTTGTGGGCTGTATACAAGGCAGCTTTAGGAGAGGAATTTGGAGAATATACTATCATCATGTACCGGTATGCAAAGGGCTATTATAAAAAATTAAAGGCTCTGTAGCAGGTATGAAAATTTACGGAAATTGTAATAAAATTGTTACCTTCCTTACAGATAATCTGTGCTATAATTAAAAGGATGAAAACCCGAAACAGACAAAGGGGCTTATATACAGAAGAATGAGGAGGAAAAGGCATGAAACGTAAGAAATGTCTGGCGGCTTTGACCGCAGCTGGCGTGATCAGCGCCATGGCCCTGGGAATGGCGGTTACATCCTATGCGGCAGACGGCTGGACCAAGACAAACGATCACTGGACCTATATTAACCAGGGAAAGACCCACACAGGCTGGCTTCAGACCAGCGAGGGTTATTACTATATGGATCTTTCTACCGGCTATATGACCACTGGTTTTAAGCAGATTGATGGAAAATGGTATTTCTTCCGTCCGGGCGGCCTGATGGCAAAGGGCTGGATCAATCCGGAATACGGCAAATGGTACTATATGCTGGAGGACGGCACCATGGTTACGGGTTGGCTGCGTATTGGCGATGATTACTATTTTATGCGCGGCGACGGCAGCATGGGAACCGGCTGGCGTGAGATGGACGGAGCCTGGTATTATTTCCAGGAAAACGGCAAGTGTGTTGTGAACGCATGGGCTCAGATTCAGGACAACTGGTATCTGTTCGGCACAGACGGAAAGATGATGACCGGCTGGGCAAAGGTAGACCAGGATTACTTCTATCTGAATACAGACGGACGTATGCTCATCGGCTGGCTCAGCGACAGCGAGGGCAGCAAGTATTATATGGATATGACAAACGGAAAGATGTCTGTAGGCTGGAAGCAGATCGACGGCAAGTGGTACTACTTCAACAGCAACGGTCACCTGATGACAGGCTGGATCCTGGTCGACAGCAAGTATTATTACTTAAATCCGGCAGACGGCGGCGTGATGACAGCAGGAACTACCTTAAATATCAACGGTACCTCCTACAATTTTGACGCATCCGGCGTATGCCAGAATGCAAACGGCGTATCTGCACAGACGCCGGCTGCAGGAAACCAGTCTTCCGGAGGCGGCGTAACCGGTGAAAACGGCGGCCCCGGCGTATCAAAAACTTCTGGCAGTTCCAGCTCATCTGGTCCAGGTTCCAGCAGCTCCGGAACCACCAGCTCCAGCGGTCCTTCCAGCAGCGGCTCTCTGGAAGCCGGACGCACAGATGGACCAGGCTGATAAGAGAAATCCGATATGGAAACATGTGACAAGGACAAGTTGATAAGGGGGGATGCTGCGGCGGGACTGGCTGACAGCATCCTCCGTTTTTGCTATCAGTACGATATAAGGAGAGGAAAATGAAAAAGAGACAGGAGATGAGAAAGCGCTGCCAGGCACTCGTCCTGGCTGGAATTCTGGGCGCAGGAACCCTTGGGTCTGCGTATACGGCCTACGCTGCAGGGCCGGGAGAAATGCCGGCGTCTGTTGGAGCGTCTGCTGCAGGAGGCCCGGGAGAAACAGGAGGATCCGGAGGAACCGGCAATGTGCCTTCTGCCTCCAGCACTTCTGAGAATGCAAAAGGAGCAGACCAGACCAATCCAAATGCATGGAAAAAGGTAAACGGCGTCTATCAGATGCCGGACGGAAGTGCCATTCAAAATGTGCTTGCCAGAGGAATTGACGTATCCAGATGGCAGGGGGAGATCAACTGGAGCCAGGTCGCAGCAGATGACGTGTCCTTCGTGATGCTGGGAACCCGTTCCAAGGGAGCGGTAGATCCCTATTTTCACCGGAATATCCAGCAGGCCAGCGCTGCCGGCGTGAAGGTGGGCGTGTATATTTACTCACTGGCTACAACGGTGGAAATGGCAGAGGCAGAGGCCGATTTTGTGCTGGATCTGATCCATGATTATCCTGTTTCTTATCCTGTAGCTTTCGATATGGAGGATTCTACTCAGGGAAACCTTTCAAAAGAGGAGCTGGCAGCGATCGCAAATGCGTTCTGCAAAAAGATATCCGATTCCGGATATTATCCGATTGTCTATGCAAATGAAAACTGGCTGAAAAATAAGCTGGATATGAGCCTGATGGATTATCCCGTATGGGTAGCCCGTTATTCTGCCCGTCCCAGCTACCAGAACCCTGTTATGTGGCAGGCGACCAGCACCGGTTCTGTAAAGGGAATCAATGGAAATGTGGATATTGATTTCCAGTTTAAGGATTTCTCCGGCCAGATTCCGGCCAATACCTGGCGTACCATTAACGGGAAACGGTATTATTACAGCAACTATGCCAAACAGAAAAACGCCTGGGCTCAGGATAGTTCAGACTGGTATTATATGGACAGCGAAGGCCTTGCGTCCACGGGCTGGATCACGGTATCCGGCAGCCGTTATTATCTGGACGAGACCACGGGAAAGATGCAGACTGGCTGGCGTCAGGATCAGGGAAAATGGTACTATCTGGGAAGCTCAGGAGCTGTTAAAAAAGGCTGGATAGAGGACAATGGAGCCTGGTATTATACAGACTCCAACGGTATCATGCAGACCGGCTGGCTGGATGCAGACGGAAAGCGGTATTATATGGAGTCTTCCGGAAAAATGGCGGTTGGATGGACAAACCAAAACGGCAAATGGTACTATCTGGACGCATCAGGTGCCCTGGCAAAGGGCTGGATCCAGGATAATGGCTCCTGGTATTGCTCAGATACAAACGGCGTGATGCAGACCGGCTGGCTGAGTGAAGGCGGAAAGCGGTATTATCTGAAGGGCTCCGGCGTGATGGCGACCGGCTGGCGTGAGATGGATGGAGCCTGGTATTATTTTGACGGAAGCGGAGCGATGACCACGGGCATGATCGAGGTAAACGGTCTCCATTATTATATGGATCCCTCCACAGGACGCATGGCTGCAGGACAGACGCTGGAGATCGGCGGCGCTGTTTATGAGGCAGCAGCAGACGGCCATCTGATTCCTCAGGGGCAGGAGGAAAGCGGTTCCACAAACCAGGAGAGCGCGTCCGACAGTGCAGGAACGGCTTCCGGCAGCTCCGGCACATCCTCTAACCCCATTATTATCCCGTCAAACGGAAGCGGAAACAGCTCTTCCTCCCAAAACGTTCCAGAGCCCTCAGCTCCTGTTACAGGAATCAACGGCGGCCCCGGTGTCAGCTCTGCTCCCTCCCAGGGGCAGGTAGCGGCGGGGGAGAAGCCGGGAGTGTAGAAGGCAGGTTATAAAAGGAGCACAGGAAAGAATAAGGCAGTACACAGGCCGGGAGCATGACTTCCGGCCTGCTTCTATTTTTGTATGGAACTGCATATAATAAATCAATCTACCAATCTGCCCGGAGGCCTGAATGTGAAGTGGAAACACAGGGTCCATCTGTTGTCGGCTGTTCTGTCCGCCGATTTTATCCTTCTGGCATATCTGATCTGCCTTTTGGCTGCTCCGGTTACGGTCAGGGAGGCATCAGCACCTGAGGGTACGTTTGAGCCGGAAAAATATCTCGCTCTTACTTTTGATGACGGCCCCCATCCCGTCCATACGCCGGTTCTTTTAGATGGTTTAAAGGAACGGGGAGTACCTGCTACCTTTTTTCTCATGGGAAGCTGTATACCGGGAAACGAGGCTCTGGTAAAACGGATGCAGGAAGAAGGCCACCTGATCGGAAATCACAGCTATAATCATGTGCGCCTTACAAAAGCGGGTCCTGCGGCTGTCTGTGAGGCGGTAGACCGCACCAGCGGGATGATCGAGGACATTACGGGCTCCCGACCTCAATATATGCGTCCGCCCTACGGAGACTGGAACGAGGAGCTGGAGTGTCAGTCCGGCATGACGACAGTCCTCTGGTCTGTGGATTCCCTGGACTGGAAGCTCAGAAACCAGAAGCGTATCGTAAAGAAGGTCTTGAAAGAAGCTGAGGATGGGGATATTATATTGATGCATGATATATTTGATACATCTGTGTCAGCGGCTCTGGAGCTGATCGATATCCTCCAGAGAGAAGGATATACCTTTGTTACAGCCGATGAACTGATGATTGACTGAAAGAGAGATAAAGATGAATCTGTTTGATTATATGAGAGAAAATACAATGGAAAAGGAAGCGCCTCTCGCTTCCCGTCTCCGCCCAAGGACGTTGGATGAGGTGGTGGGGCAGCAGCATATCATTGGAAAGGACAAGCTCCTTTACCGCGCCATCAAAGCGGACAAACTTGGATCTCTTATTTTCTACGGCCCGCCAGGAACCGGAAAAACCACGCTGGCAAAGGTTATTGCCAACACCACCAGCGCTGAATTTAAGCAGATCAACGCCACAGTGGCCGGAAAAAAGGATATGGAGGAGATTGTGGCCGCCGCAAAGGACAGCAGGGGAATGTACGGCAAAAGAACCATTTTGTTTGTAGACGAGATCCACCGCTTTAACAAGGGACAGCAGGATTATCTTCTTCCCTTTGTAGAGGACGGCACCTTGATCCTTATCGGCGCTACGACGGAAAATCCTTATTTCGAGGTCAACAGCGCTCTTATCTCTAGATCCCGCATTTTTGAGCTGAAGCCTCTGGAAACGCAGGATATTCTGGAACTGATCCAAAGGGCCATTACGGATGTGGAACGGGGGATGGGTACATATGATGCAGTGATCGAGCCGGATGCAGCCCGGTTCCTGGCAGATGCGGCCAATGGAGATGCCAGAGCTGCCTTAAATGCAGTCGAGCTGGGTGTACTTACTACAGACCGAAGCCCGGACGGGAAGATCCACATTGATCTGGCAGCGGCTCAGGAATGCATCCAAAAGCGGGCTGTGCGCTACGATAAGGACGGAGACAGCCATTATGATACCATTTCCGCTTTTATAAAAAGTATGAGGGGCTCTGATCCGGATGCAGCTGTGTACTATCTGGCGCGGATGATTTATGCAGGTGAAGATATTAAGTTTATTTCCCGCCGGATTATGATCTGCGCTGCAGAAGATGTGGGAAATGCGGATCCCCAGGCATTGACAGTAGCGGTAAGCGCCGCTCAGGCCGCAGAGCGCATCGGTCTGCCGGAGGCTCAGATCATCCTTTCGCAGGCAGTGACCTATGTGGCCTGTGCACCCAAGAGCAATGCGGCCTGCTGCGCTATTCAGGATGCCATGGAGGCGGTAAAGACGGAGCGTGCCATGCCTGTTCCCGTGCATCTTCAGGACAGGCATTATAAGGGCGCAGGAGCCTTAGGACATGGAGACGGCTATCTCTACGCCCATGATTATCCCAAGCATTATGTACGCCAGCAGTATCTTCCTGATGGCATGGAGGGCCGTATCTTTTACAGGCCGTCGGACAATGGATATGAAACACAGATGAAAGCCCATATGGAATGGCTTAAAAATTAAACTTTACAATCACAGGGGAGAGCGTTTATAATGTCTGTATAAGCAATCAGGGCGCTTTCCCCGCATATTCCAGGGGCTTTCTGTCTGAGATATCAGCGCCCGGACTCATTCACGGTCAGAACCGTTCCGGTTTTGTACCATTCCCACTTTTGATTACATTTAGATAATTCAGGATCAATACAACTGTTCGTAAAATTAAGGAGAATCATATGCGAGAAAAATTACAGACCCTTCCTTTAGCGGAGCTCAAGGAATTGGCGAAATCTCAGGGGCTTAAAGGCATCAGCACCCTCAGAAAAGCTGAGATCATAGAACTTTTGTGCCGGGAAAATGAGGCGGCCGCACAGTCTGAAGCTGTTTTGCAGCCGGATTCCGGTTCCAGTGAAGGCCGTGAGGCACAAAGCAGCCGTGAACCCCAAAGCAGCAAAGAAAACGGTGAGCCGCGGGACAGCGAAAAGTCACGGGACAGCGGAAAGCCGCGCGATGGACGCCCACAGCGTGACTCCTCACGTCAAACCCGTTTTGTCAGACAGCCCCGGACTTCATACGGGCAGCAAAATTCCAGAGAAGCTTCCAGGGATTCAGCAGAAAGCAGGGAGCCAAAGGAGAACCGGGAATCCAGAGACAACAGGGAGTCAAGAGAGAGCCGGGAATCCAGGGAAACAGGAGACATTCGTGACACCAGAGAGACACGGGCAGACGTCCGCGAATCCCGTCCAGAGCCTCGCAGTGACGCTTCCGGCATTGCCGGTCAGGATATGGCAGAGCTTGACAGCGGAATTGAGGCAAACGGTATTCTGGAAGTTATGCCGGATGGCTTTGGCTTTATCCGCTGCGAAAATTTCCTTCCGGGAGAAAATGACGTTTATGTGGCTCCTTCACAGATCCGCCGGTTCAATTTAAAAACAGGTGATATCATTGTAGGAAACAGAAGGATCAAAGCAGTAACGGAGAAATTCGCTGCTCTTCTTTATATCAAAACAGTGAACGGATATCCCTTAAGCGCCACAGAACGCCGTCCGAATTTTGAAGATCTTACTCCCATTTTCCCAAATGAGCGTCTTCATATGGAAACACGGGGAGAGCGTAACTCTGTAGCAATGCGTGTGCTGGATCTTTTATCGCCCATTGGAAAGGGCCAGAGAGGCATGATCGTTTCTCCGCCCAAGGCAGGAAAAACCACCCTTTTAAAGCAGGTCGCCAGAGCAATTACTGTAAATCATCCGGATATGCACCTGATGATCCTTTTGATTGATGAACGGCCAGAGGAGGTAACGGACATCCGAGAGGCGATCGTAGGGCCAAACGTAGAGGTTATCTATTCCACCTTTGACGAGCAGCCGGACCGTCATAAGCGTGTATCAGAAATGGTGATCGAAAGGGCAAAGCGCCTGGTAGAACACGGGAGAGATGTGATTATCCTTTTAGACAGTATTACCCGTCTTGCAAGGGCTTATAACCTTACCGTAGCTCCCAGCGGCCGTACCTTATCAGGAGGCCTTGACCCGGCTGCTCTTTATATGCCGAAGCGTTTCTTCGGAGCCGCCAGAAATATGCGGGAGGGCGGCAGCCTTACCATTCTGGCTACGGCTCTGGTAGATACAGGAAGCCGTATGGATGATGTAGTATATGAGGAATTTAAGGGAACCGGAAACATGGAGCTGGTTTTAGACCGCCGCCTGTCAGAAAAGCGGATTTTCCCGGCCATTGACATTTTAAAATCCGGTACCCGAAGGGATGACCTTCTTCTTAACCGGCAGGAAGCAGAGGCCGTAGACATAGTGCGGAAAGCCACCAATTCCCTGAAGCCCGATGAAGCCGTAGAGCGTATCCTGGATCTTTTCTCCAAGACAAGAAATAACTATGAATTCTGCGAAATGGTAAAGAAGATACGCCTGCTGTAAGGGAAGTTTTACTTGGCATCTACTTCCCTTTTTTTCCCTGGTGTAGTATAATCAAAGGCATAAAAATGCAGGTATTACGATGCATGGGAAATCAGGAGGGAGTATAGAAATGAAAGATTACATGAAGATCTATCAGGAATGGCTGTCCAATCCGTATTTTGATGAAGCCACCAAAGCCGAGTTAAAGGCCATTGAAGGCGATGAGAACGAGATCAAAGAGCGTTTTTATATGGATCTGGAGTTCGGAACCGCAGGCCTTAGGGGGATCATCGGAGCAGGAATCAACCGTATGAATATTTATGTAGTAAGACGGGCCACACAGGGACTGGCAAACTACATTATCAAGCAGGGCGCTGCAGACAAGGGCGTAGCCATTGCCTATGACTCCCGCAATATGTCTCCTGAATTTGCCATGGAGGCGGCTATGACTCTGGCAGCCAACGGAATCAAGGCATACAAGTTTGAATCCCTGCGCCCCACACCGGAGCTGTCCTTTGCTGTCCGCGAGCTGGGCTGCGTGGCAGGCATCAACATCACTGCCAGCCATAATCCGCCGGAGTACAACGGCTACAAGGTATACTGGGAGGACGGCGCACAGTTTACACCGCCTCACGACAAGGGCGTGACAGAGGAGGTTCTTGCCATCGAGGATCTGTCCAGCGTAAAGACCACAGACGAGGCTTCTGCCATCGCAGCGGGCAAGTATGAGGTTATCGGAAAAGAGATCGATGACAAGTACATCGCTCAGGTAAAGGCTCAGGTTGTAAACCAGAAGGCCATTGATGAGATGCAGGATCAGATCCGCATTGTATATACCCCTCTTCACGGCACTGGAAATATTCCTGCCAGAAGAGTGATGAAGGAGATCGGCTTTACTCACGTATATGTAGTTCCCGAGCAGGAGCTTCCGGACGGAAATTTCCCTACTGTAAGCTACCCAAACCCTGAGGCCAAAGAAGCCTTTGAACTGGGCTTAAAGCTGGCTAAGGAAAAGGACGCCGACCTTGTACTTGCCACAGACCCGGATGCCGACCGCCTGGGCGTATATGTAAAGGATGCAAAGTCCGGCGAATACATTCCTCTGACCGGAAATATGTCCGGTTCCCTGCTGTGCGAATATGTATTAAGCCAGAAGCAGGCTGAGGGCAAAATCCCGGCAGACGGACAGGTTGTAAAGTCCATCGTATCCACCAATCTGATCGACGCGGTAGCCAAAGCCTACGGTGCAGAGCTGATCGAGGTGCTTACAGGCTTTAAGTGGATCGGAAAGCAGATCCTTAAAAATGAAACCACAGGAACAGGAACCTATCTCTTTGGCATGGAAGAGAGCTATGGCTGCCTGATCGGCACCTATGCCCGTGATAAGGACGCTATTTCCGCTACGGCCGCTCTCTGCGAGGCAGCTGCCTACTATAAGCAGAAGGGAATGACCCTGTGGGATGCCATGGTAGCCATGTATGAGAAATACGGCTATTACAAGGATTCTGTCAAGTCTATCGGTTTATCCGGCATCGAAGGTCTGGCAAAGATCCAGTCCATCATGGAAACTCTGAGAAATAATACCCCTGCAGAGGTAGGAGGTTACAAGGTAGTATCAGCAAGAGACTACAAGCTGGATACGATCAGGGACATGGAGACAGGAGCGGTAAAGCCAACCGGACTTCCGGCCTCCAATGTACTGTACTATGACCTGGAGGACGGCGCATGGATCTGCGTAAGACCTTCCGGTACAGAGCCGAAGATCAAGTTCTACTTTGGCGTAAAGGGAACCTCCTTAGAGGATGCAGACCAGAAGGAAGCAGACCTTGGAGCAGCTGTTATGGCTATGGTAGATAAGATGATGTGATATAAAAGCAGTATAAAGATCAGCCGCCGGACAGTACGCACTGCCCGGCGGCTGATCGACGTTTATTTGTGAAGCTGTTTTTCTGCAATCTCCCGCAGTTCTTTAAATGCGGTTTCGAACCGTGTGGAACGGGCTCCCGGATTACGCTTCAGGATCCCTCTCTGGTATAAATCTATGTGGAGGGCCATATGCTGTCTCTGATGCGCCAGCTCAGACATCCTCCTGGTAAGAGAGCGGATCTGCTCTTCTTTGGAAGTCCTGTAAAGTGCAGCCTCGGCTTTTGCGGCAGCCAGCTTATGGGAAGCCTCTTCCTGGATATTGGCAAGTTTCTGGTTTGTTTCTGCTTTGAGCAGGGCTAACTGCACCTGTATATCTTCCAGTTCTGCCAGCATATGGGTCATGGAATCCAGTACCTTTGCCAGATTGAGGGCAGCCTGTACTGATTGTACGGTATCAAGGATGAAAAATACGGATATAAACAGAACCCAGAGCAAAAGCAGAGCTTGTGAGGTGTTTACGATCCAGAATTCCACCGGCTTATGGATTACCTCTGTCAGAAGCAGGGTAAGAACCCCCCAGGCAATAGAAGAAGAAAGGCAGATATATCCGTGTAAATTAAAAGCCTGGCTGCTGTAGTCCCAGTAGCGTACCCGGAACAGCTGTTCCATGCACCAGCCGGTTATATATTCAAGAGCAGTAGAAGCGGTCATGCCGGCCAGAAAGACCAAAAGGAGATGTTCTCTCAGAGGGAGGGATACCCACAGCATCATCACAGCTCCCGTACCATACAGAGGGAGCAGAGGCAGCCGCAGAAATCCCCGGTTTACAGGACGCCTTTCTTTTAGAGAAACATAGGATGATTCAAAGATCCACCCTAAAAAACAGTATAGATAGAAAATAAACAGCCATTGATACCAGGTGTATTGATACATATAATTATCCTCCATTAATGGTTGTATTATATTACCAGGTTACTACCCGGTCAATCACCTTTTGCTGTTCCTGTGAGGAACGGGTCAGATAGATGCGCGTGGTTTCGATGCTGTCATGTCCCATAAGGTCTGCCAGCAGGGAAATATCATTGAATTTTTCAAGAAAATTTTTTGCATACCGATGGCGGAAGGAATGGGGATATACCGTTTCAGGCCGGATCCGGTATCGTTTTGCAAGCACTTTAAGCTGTAAGCCGATCCCTCTGGGAGTAATGGGCTTTCCGCAGCGGCTGGTAAATATATATCCGGATGACAGTTCTCTCTGTTTTAGCCACACAGCCATTTCCCTGCAAAGCTGTCTGGGAAAATAAATACGGCGCATTTTTCCCCCTTTCGTGTACAGATCCATACAGCCTACGGCAATGTGTTCTGCCTTGATCTGAACCAATTCGCTTACTCTGGCTCCTGTAGCGCCCAGGAACCGCACTACAAAGTACCAGAATAGATCCTGATCCTTCAAAAGTCCCTTTTTCAGTTTTTCATAATCCCGTTTTGAGATTATATTGTTGAGAAATGGTTTCTGCTGGCACCGCACAGGAGGAAGCCGGAAATCTTCCGGAATTCCACTGTTTTTTTGGTACTTCACATATTGGTTGATCCCATAGATCCGTGTATTTACTGTTGCAGGCCGGTATTTTTTCAAAAGCTCTCTTTTATAGTCCTGTAATTCGTCTACGGTCAGCTCCTGATGATTTTTATAAAATTCCCGCACAGACGCCGCATATACCCTTACCGTATTTTCCGACGCTCCATTTTCTGAAAGCATGCTTTTAAATTCCTCGATTCGATCCTCCGGGAGCAGGGAGTTTCCATTGTTCACATTCATCCCATATGTCTCCTTTCACCAGTCTACTACCTTATTTACGATCCTGTATTGTTCTGCGCTGCTTCTGCGCAGATAAATCCGCGTAGTTTCAATGCTCTCATGTCCCAAAAGATCTGCCAGCAGAGAAATATCCCCGCAGGCTTCAATAAAGTTTTTGGCGAACCGGTGGCGGAAAGAGTGGGGGTACATTACCTCCGGATCCAATCCATACCGTGCGGCAAAGGTTTTCAACCGCGAGCGTATGCCGGAGGGAGTAATAGGAGCTCCAAAGCGGTTTAAAAACAGGGCTCCATCTGTACGGGCTGTAAAGTCATCCCATTTAAAAAAGGCTTTTCGAAGATTTGAAGGAATATAAATCCTCCTCATCTTATCCCCTTTGGAATACAGATCCTTAAAACCGCAGTGTACATCCCCTACCTGAAAGGTTACAAGCTCGCTGACCCTGACTCCGGTAGCCGCCATAAGACGAACGAGGAAATAATAGACCATTTCCTCATCCTCTAAAAGCCTCTGTTTCAGATATTCATAATCGGCCTGACTGATAATCTTATCCAGCCAGGTTTTCTGCTGGATCCGTATCATGGGGGCAGGAGAAGACCGGAGCTTTTTATCTTCTATAAAACAGTTTATTGCCCTGAGTCTTAAGTTTACAGTCTGGGGCTTATAATGCTCAAGCAGATAAACTTTGTAAAGCTGCAGATTTCTGGAAGTAAGCTGGGGATAGAGCCTGTAAAACTGCTCCACAGCATAGCGGTAAACGCAGATGGTGTTATCGGACATATTTTTCTCCTGAAGGTGCTCCAGGAAAACCTCCAATCCCCGGACAGATGATGATTTTGTAATCGCATTCATAATGAATCCTCCTTTTTTCATCCATCCTAGACCGATTTTTTAGAAAATGTAAGTGTGGGGGCTGGATAGCTACCAGGTTACGATAGAATCAATGATCTCACGCTGTTCCTGGGAAGATTTTGTCAGATAGATCCGCGTGGTTTCAATACTTTCATGTCCCATCAGATCCGCAAGCAGAGCAATATCATTGCAGCGGGCCAGGAAATTTTTAGCGAACCGGTGGCGGAAGGAGTGTGGATATACCGTTTCCTCCGGAATACCATACTGTCTGGCACGGAGCTTAAGCTGGCTATTGATCCAGCGGGGAGAAACGGCTCCGCCTTTTCGGTTGCGGAACAGAAAACCGGATCCCATGTTCTGCGAGTCCATCCACCCGGAAGCTTCTGAACAGAGATAGTCGGGGAAATAAATCCTGCGCACCTTTCCGCCTTTTGTATACAGATCCATATATCCAAGCTGTATATGCTCCCGTTTGATCTGGATCAGCTCACTGACTCTGGCTCCAGTACAGGCCAGGAACCGCACTGCAAAATACCATTTCATATCCCGGTCTTTTTTCAGATTGTCTCTAAGCTTTTCATAATCCTTTTCTGAAATAATATTATCCAGAAATGGAGGATTCTGGCTGCGGATTACGCCAAGGCGGAAATTTTTTTCCGGAAGTGCCCATTTCCCACTTGTTTCATAAGAGTTTTTACACTCAGAACAGTAAGCCAGAAAGCGGTTTATACCATAGATCCGGCTGTTTACGGTAGAAATTTTATAGTGCTCCATCAGATACCGTCTGAATGCATCCAGATTCTCTGCGCTGATTTCTCCATAGAGCCTGAAAAAGAGCCGGAGAGCAGCCAGACAGCTGTCAACGGTGTGTTCTGATGCCCCATGCTCCTTCAGATACAGGATAAATTCCTCCTCCGGTTCCTTCGGCTTTTTTCGTTGTCCCATGATACATCCCGCCTCCTACCAGTTTACGACCTGATTGAAAATCCGCGCCTGCTCAGTGCTGGTCCGCCGCAGATAAATTCGGGTAGTTTCAATGCTTTCATGTCCAAGAAGATAGGATAAAAAAGAAATATCTCCGCCGCTTTCAATAAAATTTTTGGCAAACCTGTGGCGCAGTGAATGGGGATATACAACTCTTGGGTCAAGTCCATAGCGGCATCCAAGTACCTTTAACTGTTTGCGTACTCCTGAGACAGACATACGGCATCCGCTGTGATTCAAAAAAAGAGGCCCCTTTTTTCGGCCTTCATTGGAAAGCCAGTCCTTCAGCCTGATTTGCAGTCCTGACGGAATATATACACGCCTTATTTTATTGCCTTTTGAAATGATGTTCCGGTATCCGTGGGCGACGTCTTCGCAGTTAAATTCCACCAGTTCGCTGACCCGTACGCCTGTGGCTGCGATCAGACGCACGATATAGTAAAAGGTCAATTGTTCATCCTCCAGAAGCCGTTGCTTCAGATACTCATAGTCTCCCTGGCTGATCACATATTCGGTATATTTTTTTTGTTGAATTTTTAAAAGCTGCGTATTCATATTTTCTTTTTGCTGGAATCTGAGAAATGAATTCAGAGCACGTATTCTGGCATTTACAGTCTGCGGACGGTAGTGATCGATAAGATAGGCTTTGTAAAGGCTGATATGTTCCGGGGTGATCTCGCCGTACCGTTCAAGAAAATCCTTGGCTCCGAACATGTAAGAGGAAATCGTATTTGGGGACATATCACGGTTTTGAAGAAAGATTTGAAAGGCGGTCAGCGTTTCCGCCATGGCGTCTTTCCCTGTGACATTAGATGGCAGCTGTTTCATGCTGTGCCTCCTTAAAATAAATTTTGAAAATGATAATATCACAGATACAATTGAAAATGAAATAGTCAAATTGTTAATAAAGTACAAAAAATATATAAAAATAGTATATTTGTCATCTGTTTTATGAAAATTTAACAAAGATAGACAAAAATAAACAAAACTGTCATCTTATGTGTCTGAAAAAAGGCATGAGAACGATTCTCCCATGCCTTTCTATTTTGTCGGTATTTGATTTTGTTTTATTCAGCTGTCTCAGGAGCAGCTGCATCCTGCTGCCATACACCGTTTTCATCTACATAGAAGCCGTCCGGCGTAGTAGTATCCTTTAACATCCAGCCGTCCTCGTTGAGATAATACCATTTTCCGTCCGGATCCTGTTTCCAGCTGTTGGTGAGATAAGAGCCGTCAGACTGCCTGAATTTCCAGCCGATATCGACAGGCTCCCAGCCGGTTGCGACGCCGGGCCCCAGATTTACGGTTTCTTTTACAACCGTAGAAGCATTCCCGTCCCATACGCCGTTTTCATCTACATGATATCCGTCCGGAGTATCTGTATTTACAGCCATCAGGGCCGCCATATTGAAGTAATAGTATTTTCCGTCTGTATCCTGGAACCAGGAGTTTGCCAGATAATAGCCGTTCTTCTGGATGTAGCGCCAGCCGTCCGTATCCTGGAACCAACCTGGCATATAGGACACGCGCTTGCCTTCCGGCGTTACATAATGGCCGTCCGGCGTAACGGTATCCTTAAGCATTACTCCGCGTTCATCCATGTAATACTGCTCATCTTCCAGAGTAAGCCAGCCATTTGTAATATAGGTTCCATCGGGCTTTAAGTATTTTTTCGAGCCGTCTGCTTCTGTCTGCCATCCGGGAGTAACCGTACCATTGTAAGCGCCGGCATCGGAACCATCTACATTGATGAGGTATTTGCGTACCTCCGGCGGGAGAGAAGAGGTGTCAGTGCCGTTGGGAAGATGGACTACATTGATATAGCGTTTATCCGTATCCAGATTTTTATTATTAGTTTTAAGGATGATCTGGAGCACCGGTTGAGTGCCTTCCGGCAGACTTCCCCAGTTTTCAGGAATCGCCCAGACTCCATCGGTATTTACCAGATCCGGCACAGTACCCCATGGTCTTGCATAGGTCATGGGATCAAAGGTATAGGCATAATCATAGCCTCTGTTTAAGATCACATTGCTTTCAGTAATGGTATTTCCGCCTACAAGAATTGCAAAATAATTTCCATTTCCGCAGTCAATGGGACGCCATTCAAAGAGATAAGCGCCGCAGTTTTCCATAGATGTACTGGAAAAGGATGTATTTACGGCAGCAAAAGCCGGAAGAGAAGAGGACGCAGCCATCACAGCGGCCAGTCCAAAGCACAATAAACGTTTTCTGATCATGAAAAGCCTCCTTTTGGTATCATTTTGAAGGGTATATTGAAATATAAAAAGAAGCGCTACAGCTAACATATCTCTATATCAGCTATAACGCTTCCCCCTTATGTCATATTAAATCTGACTGAATGTTGATCCGAAGATTAGTCCTCAACGTAGATAGCAACAATGCTGTTCTCGCCGTTAGCCTTCTTCTCGGTTACATAGTAGTAATCGCTGCCGTCCTTGTTCTTGCCCTTGCCATCAACGATCTTACCAGAGGTATTTACAAGGATGTACTCCTTCTTGTCGCCCTTGGAATTAGCCTCGGTCTTGTAGGTGATGGAGTATGCCTCGGACAGATCCTCAGCCTTCTTGGTGTTACCGTTTCCGATATTTACAGCCTCATTACCATTCTTGCCGTCTAACTCATCCTTAACAACTACGCCTTCAGCGTTCATGAACTCCTTAGCGTCATCCAGCTTGCGGTAGGTGCTGTACTCAGCCTTGCCGTCAGCATTTACATGAGTTGTCTTCTCAACAACGATGTACTTGTCATCGGAATCAGCCTTTAACAGCATACCGGACTGGTACAGCTTGTCATCTTCCTCACCAGTTACACCAGCACCCTTGTTGCCGCCGGACTTCTCGAAGTAGAAGTTGTGGTTCTCGCCGTCGATCTCAACGTTGGTCTTGTTGGTTCTCATAGCGCCGTCATCTCCGTCACCGAAGTAGAAGCACTTGTAGCCTTCTGGCTCATAGAACTCAGCTGCGTGATCAAGGAAGTCATCCTCGTTATCGAAGTTCCATGTATCATCATCATCAGCGTATACGCTCAGGCTCTGGTTGTCAGCATCTTCCTTGATGAACTTCAGGCCATTCAGCATACGGCCGTCGTTACGGAATGCATACTTCTTGCCCTTGATGGTCTTGAACTCGCCTGCGTACAGGTTGCCGCTGCCATCTGCATAGTACCAGAAGTCCTCGTCATCGTTGTACTTATCTTCGTTCAGGAACTCAGCAGGAACTACCTTGAACCAGCCCTTGCTTACACGAGCACCGTCTTCAACACTGCTGAAGTACTTCCAAGACTCGGTATACTTGGAATCGAATGCCTTACCTGTGATTACCTCTGCGGAAGAAGCTACGCTGGAAGTAAATGCCTGAGGATTGGTACCCAGATCTTCTTCATCCAGAGACCACTCAGCTACCATTGCGCCGTACTCGTCAAATGCATACTTCTTACCATTGATGGTCTTATCCTTGGTTCTGTCGCCGTCCTCAGCGAAGATCTTCTTACCATTGGACTTGAAGTAGAACCAACGTGTCTGATCCTCATCATCGTTGAATGCAGCAGCAGTGTACTTGTAGTCATCTGTTGTTGCCTCATCGTATGTGATGTCAAGCTGTAACCAACCAGTGGTCATAGCACCGTCATCTTCGCCGCCGAAGTAGTAAACGCCTTCCTTGAAGCCGTCACTGTCTGTATCGTCAACGCGCTCTGCGCTGTCTTCGTCAACCCAGCCGTACAGCATCTTACCTTCGTCATCGAAAGCGTACTTCTTACCGTTGATGGTCTTTAAGGAAACCTTATCGTTGTCACCATTGGTTAAAGCCTTGCCGTTTGCCTGGAAGTAATACCAGTAGTGCTCTGGCTCGTCATCCTCGCCAGCATCCTCGTTCTCAATTGCAACCCACTGGTTAGAAGCCATAACGCCGTTGATATCTACGTAGTAGTAGTTATCGCCGTCCTCGATGAGCTGATCGATCGCCATCTCACCGTCGCTGTCTAAGTAATACCAGTTGTTTCCGGACTTCTTCCAGGAATCGGTTGCTCTCTCGCCGTCACGGTCATAATATACCCATGTTCCGTCTTCCTCTGCCCAGCCAGTAGCTGCGAAAGAAGTCATGGAAGCGCCGATAGCGAGCAGTGCTGCTGTTGAAAGTACAGCAACTAACTTTGTCTGCTTCTTCATAATGAATGCACTCTCCTTTTTGTTTTTGAAATACTTTTTGAAATTCCTTAATTGCATTACGAGTAGATTATACTTCCGATAAGGAAAATTATCAATACTTTTTTTGCATTTTTTGCAAAAACTGCTTATTTTTAGGAATATTGATATTTCCCGGATGAATAACCAGCTCCATCACATGACATAGTATATTATAAATTCCGAAAAAAAGCCATAACTTTTACCTGTGCATTTTCTTACGTAATTATTACAAAAGTATTGAATAAGTGTATTATTGTATTTATCTGTGTACATGGATGTAAATTTAATGAAAAGAAAACTGTTTCCGTTGCTCTTGCGTCTTAAATAGCCGGATGCTATAATCAAAACAGGAGTGCGTGGGAAAGGACGGAATGAATTTACAAAACACATATACGGCTAATACAATTCTTTCGGCGGGTTCTGACGCCCAGAAAACAGATCATGTATGCAAGGCCGTTTTGAAGTCACGATGGGTTTTGGCAAATATACTGAAAGGTGTTATTCCTGAATATGCGGATACACCAGTCCATGAAATTGCCGAAACCTATATCGAACCAGATCAGATAGAACTTTATCTGCCGGTAAATGGTTTCCCGGAACAGATTCAGGGACTCGACAAGGAAGATACTGCTTATTTACAAACCACGGTATACTATGATGTCCGGCTGCGGGCACTGCTGCCAAACCGTACGAAAACTCAGGTGTATTTGTATATTGATGTGGAAGCCCAGAATGCTGCGCGTGAAAGCCGTCTTGGATATCCGCTTGAAAAAAGGGCCATTTATTATATGTCCCGTATGATTTCAAATCAGCTTCAAACGGTTTCAAGAGATACGAATTATAATGTGATTCAAAAGGTCTACAGCATATGGATCTGTATGGGAGATGATATCCCTAAAAATATGCAGCAGTCTATTACAGGGTTTACCATAGCCAAAAAGGATATTTATAGGAAAATAGATATCCCTAAGAAAAACTATGATCTGATGAGCGCTGTTTTCATACGGCTGGGGCATGGCGAAACAGAGGAACATCTGCTTGGAATGCTGCAGACCATTTTCACAGATAATGCACCGCCGGAGGAGCGGCTGAAAAAGCTTGAAACCGAATACGGCATTCCCAGAACAAAGGAATTTAATGAGGAGGTGTCAAAGATGTGTACGTACAGCCAGTTTATGTTGGACAGGGGAGAGAAAGAAGGGCTAGAAAAAGGATTAAAGACAGGTCTTGAAACCGGTAAATACAAAACCTACTACGATCTCATTTCTGATGGGACTTTGACCTTAAAACAGGCAGCTGAAAAGTGCAGTCTATCCCCGGATGAATTTCAAAAGAAGCTGATTGAGTTAAAAATCACAGAAGCATGATACATTGACACGTATATTTGGAGAGGTTTTAAAACAGGTCCGGCGCATGCGGCAGGATGTATTTTCTGCTGCGTCTGCCGGGCTTTTTTACTGCATTTTTTAATTGACAGAATTTGACGACGGATATACTATATCATTATGAAACGTTAGTTTTCAGACGATTATCAGAAAGGAGAAGAGTTATGAAACGTTTTACAAAAACAATGGCTGCTTTGGGGTTGGCAGCAGTGATGGGAACCGGATCTGCTTTTATAAGTCTGGCAGATGTAACAACTTCTGTAAATCCGGTGGCTACTTCCAGAAAATCAGGATGGGTGGACGTACAGAATCACTGGTATTATTTTGATGCAAACGGAAATCCCGTGAAAAACCAGTGGATTCAGGACGGAAACAACCGCTACTGGATGCAGGAAGACGGGGAAATGTCAAAGCAGAAATGGGTCTATACCGAAGGCCAGTGGTACTGGGTAAATGCCCAGGGTGCTCGGGCCAGCAATATCTGGGTTGAGGACGGCGGCTCCTGGTATTATATGGGAGGCGACGGACGGATGATGACCAACACCTGGTTGGATTATGCAGGAAAATGGTATTATCTCACAGAAACCGGCGCTGCTGCCAGAGGATGGAAAGAACTGGGAGAAAAATGGTATTTCTTTAATGATTCCGACTGCAGTATGGCAAAAGATACCATGGTCGGCCAGTACCGTGTAGATGTAAACGGTGTATATATTGCATAGTATAAAAAAGAACCGCAGGATCCATTTTCACAGATCTGCGGTTCTTATTATATCCGTTGATACAGGAATGATATCTCAGGACGTTATCAGCGAAAAGCCAGATTACTTCAGAGTAACCTTTGCTCCCTCTGCCTCTAACTTTGTCTTGATATCCTCTGCCTCTTCCTTGGAAGCGCCCTGCTTTAATACCTTTGGTGCGCCGTCAACTACGTCCTTAGCTTCCTTCAGGCCAAGACCGGTAGCTTCACGAACAACCTTGATAACCTTAACCTTGTTAGGACCAACCTCAGTCAGCTCTACGTCGAACTCAGTCTTCTCCTCAGCTGCTGCTGCGCCAGCACCTGCTGCTGCAACTACAACGCCTGCTGCTGCAGATACGCCAAACTCTTCCTCACATGCCTTTACTAACTCGTTCAGTTCTAATACGGATAATTCCTTGATAGCTTCGATAAACTCAGCGGTTGTTAACTTTGCCATTTTAATTTCCTCCTGTTTATTATTTACTTTCGATAATATGGTCTTTCATCTTATGCGGCCCATGCCGGTCTAAGCGGCTGCGGGCGGCCAAATTTTGCATTGAAGCTTATGCTTCTGCTGCGCCACCGTTCTTTTCTGCGATCTGGTTGAGAACGCGTGCCAGATTGGTGATTGGGGACTGGATGCTTCCAAGCAGCTTGCCAAGAAGTACCTCTCTGGATGGGATTGTAGCGATCACCTGAGTACCAGCCTGATCGTAGTAGGTTCCTTCTACTACGGAGCCCTTCAGTTCCAGATTTGGAGCTGTCTTTGCGAACTCAGCAAGGATTCTTGCAGGTGCAGTAGCATCATCCTTGGATACTGCAAGAGCAGTAGGTCCTTCCAGATGTGGATCCAGAGCTGCGAACTCTGTTCCTTCTGCGGCACGCTTGATCAGGGTATTCTTGTATACCTTGTAAGACACGCCAGCTTCTCTTAACTGCTTACGCAGTCTTGTATCCTGCTCAACTGTCAGGCCGCGGTAGTCAACAACAACTGCGCCGCATGCGCCGTCCAGCATAGCCTTGATCTCGTCAACGATTGGCTGCTTTAATTCAACTTTTGCCATGAATGGTTTACCTCCTTATAGTATTTGTGCATTGAAAACCATAGCATGGGAACGGATATAAAAAACCTCCCTGCCACATGGACAGAGAGGACGCAAAATCTCGATCAGAGTTTTGTATGTTCCTCGGCAGGCGTTAAACTTACACCTTACGGTACCTGCTGTCTTCGGGCATTCAACACTTGTACTAAGATAGCACATTTATTTTAAAATGTCAACTTATTTTTCAAGAAAATATAAAACAGCGGACCCGCAAAAATGCGCTGTCCGCTGTGATTCTATATTCTGGACTCCAAATTAGTTGGAAAGCTTTGCTACGTTCAGCTTTACGCCAGGACCCATAGTAGAGGTAAGAGCTACGCTCTTTAAGTATGCGCCCTTTACAGTGCTTGGCTTTGCCTTTAAGATAGCGTCCATAAGCGTCTGGAAGTTGTCCGCTAACTGCTCCTCGGTGAAGGAAGCTTTTCCTACTGGCACATGGATAATGTTTGTCTTGTCAAGTCTGTATTCGATCTTACCAGCTTTGATATCGTTGATAGCCTTGGTTACGTCCATGGTTACGGTACCAGCCTTTGGGTTTGGCATTAAGCCCTTGGGTCCAAGTACACGGCCCAGACGACCAACAACGCCCATCATGTCAGGAGTTGCTACTACAACGTCGAAATCCAGCCATCCTTCGTTCTGGATCTTCGGGATCAGCTCCTCAGCTCCTACAAAGTCAGCTCCTGCTGCCTGTGCCTCGTCAGCCTTTGGTCCCTTTGCGAATACCAGAATACGAACGGTCTTACCGGTTCCGTGAGGAAGTACAACAGCGCCGCGGATCTGCTGATCAGCGTGACGTCCGTCACATCCTGTTCTGATATGAAGCTCTACAGTCTCGTCAAATTTTGCAGAAGCGTTCTTCTTAACGATAGAGATAGCGTCTGCTACGTCATAAAGTGCAGCGCGGTCTACGTTCTTCATAGCCTCTGCATATCTTTTTCCTGATTTCATTTAAAATAACCTCCTAGTGGTATTGACGGGGAATCTCCCTCCCACGTTCTCTGTTGCAAATACAACGGGTATTCCTATTACTCCTCGATGGTAACGCCCATACTTCTTGCAGTACCGGCTACCATGCTCATAGCTGCTTCCAGGCTTGCTGCGTTTAAGTCTGGCATCTTTGTCTCTGCGATCTTCTGCAGATCAGCCTTCTTTAATACGGCAACCTTGGTCTTGTTAGGAACGCCGGAACCGCTCTTAATGCTGCAGGCCTTCTTGATCAGAACTGCTGCAGGCGGAGTCTTTGTGATGAAGCTGAAGCTTCTGTCAGCGTATACGGTAATAACTACAGGGATGATCATGTCGCCCTGATCTGCTGTTCTAGCATTGAACTCCTTGGTGAACTGTACGATGTTTACACCGTGCTGACCAAGAGCCGGACCAACTGGCGGAGCTGGTGTAGCCTTGCCTGCTGGAATCTGTAATTTGATATATCCTGTTACTTTCTTTGCCATCTTAGGCACCTCCTAAAATCATGTGGTATTGTCGGGAATGTCCCTCCCACCAGCCTTCGCACCCGCAAAAGCTGATCTTTTTGTCTGTTCCACAGATCTGCTTACATCTTCTTGACTTCAGCAAATCCCAGCTCGACCGGTGTCTCGCGGCCGAACATTTCTACATTGATGGTGATGGTCTGTTTACTGTCATTGACAGCCTTAATGGCGCCTACAGTATCCTTCCATGCACCGGAGATAACGGTTATCATATCTCCCACTTCAAAATCGACTAAGACATCTGTCTTTACGAAGCCCAGACTTGCCATCTCTTCTTCTGTCAGAGGAACCGGTTTGGAGCCCGGACCAACAAAGCCTGTAACGCCTCGGGTATTGCGTACTACGTACCATGTGTCATCATTCATGACCATGTTGATCAGTACATAACCCGGGAACATCTTTTTGTCGGCTTTCTTCTCCACGCCGTTTTTCAGCTCTACTACAGGGAGCATGGGCACAGACACTTCAAGGATCTGATCCTGAAGATTTCTGTTTTCAATGGTCTTCTCGATATCGACTTTGACTTTGTTCTCATAACCTGAGTAGGTATGGACTACATACCAATGTGCTTCTGACATACAATCACCCTCGCCTTTGAATTAAAGAATAAAACTTAAACCGAATTTCATAACCATGTCCAGTACGCCGATCAGTACACCGATGAAAATGGACATGATCACCACTGCAACTGTCTGCTTGGCTACGGTTTCCTTATCAGCAAAGACGATCTTTTTGTACTCTTTTTTCAGGCCCTTGAAAAAGCTTGGCTTTTTCTCGTGCTTAGCCGTTTTCTTGTCAGCCCTGGCCGCTTTTTCGGTGGTTTCTACAGCAGTATTCACTGTATTTTCTTCCATAATTTCACGTCCTTTACTGAACAGGATTACTTTGTTTCCTTGTGTAACGTATGTCTCTTGCAGAATCTGCAGTACTTCTTGGTCTCCATGCGGTCCGGATGAGTCTTCTTATCCTTCGTCATGTTGTAGTTACGCTGCTTGCATTCTGTACATGCCAGTGTGATCTTTGTGCGCACGACTTCCACCTCCATTTAATTTATCGTAAATCATTGAGTTGCTTCAGGTCTTAATTTTGAGCATAAAAAAAAGACCTGTCTTCCATTCGCCCGTATAATATAACACAAAAATCCGGCGTTCGTCAAGAGGAAGGACGGTCTTTTTTATGAAGAGTTTTTAACGGCCTGAGCCGATACAGATGACCGCAGGGATAATCCGCTCTGCCCCGGCATTCTTTAAGGCTCTGGAGCAGGCTTCCATGGTGCTTCCGGTGGTGTAGATATCATCCACCAGAAGTACGGTGCGTATTCCGGACGGGAGCCTGCCGCATACAAAGGCCTGTTCCAGATTTTTGAGGCGTGCTCCCGCATCCAGTTCCTTTTGGGGCAGAGTCTTTTTTGTACGTTTCAGAAATTCAGTTCTCATGGAAATCCCGGTCTTTGCTGAAAGGCGGATCCCCAGCTCCTGAGCCTGATTAAATCCCCGCTTTTTCAGGCGGCTTTTATGGACGGGCACAGGGATAATGCAGTCAGGAGAAAGGCGGCGGATCGCCGGGCCAAAGCGCCGGAACATGGCCTCGGAATAAAAATCCAGATATTCCCTGCGTCCGTGGTATTTGATCAGGGCCATGGAACGGCTGGCTGTATCATTGTAATTGATCAACGCCATCCCTGAATCAAAGGAATGGGGATGTCTGGTACAGTCAAAGCAGTATTCGGCCTCAGGGCTTATAATCTCTTTGCCGCAGCATTTGCACACGGGACGGCGGACAAAGGCCAGCTTTTCCATACAGTCCGGGCAGATCAGATTTCCTTTCGGCATGACAATTTCAGAGCACACAGGGCACCGGCGGGGATAGAGAAGATCCAGAAAGCCGGCATACAGACGGGACAGGGGCATTATTGGGTGCATGATTCCTCCTTATAGATTTCTTCGATTCGCACCTTTAAGCCGGAACAGCGTTCCTGTTCCATTGCATTTGAGGCCATGGTGTAAAATGCATCGGGCCGTCCTACCAGACAGACACAGGAACGGGCTCTGGTGACGGCGGTATAGAGGAGATTTCGGGTCATAAGCATCCGAGGGCCGGAATACATGGGGATAATGACAGCCGGATACTCGCTTCCCTGGGATTTGTGGATGGTAATGGCGTAGGCTAATTCCAGCTCCTCCAGCTGCTTAAAGCTGTATTCCACCAGTTTCCCTTCGTCAAATTCCACGGTAAGGAGCTCTGCATACTCGTTGATTTCCCGTATCACACCCATATCGCCGTTGAAAACGCCGGAGCCCTTGTCAATAGGGATACCATAGCGGCTGCGGATTTCCCACTCCAGCTGATAGTTGTTGCGGATCTGCATGACCTTGTCTCCGGTGCGGTAAATAATCCCTCCGGCCTCTTTTTCCTTTTTCTCCGGCGAAGGGGGATTCAAATGGTTCTGCAGGATCTGGTTCAGCCGTTCTACCCCCAGAGCGCCTTTCCGCATAGGCGTCATGACCTGAATTTCATTTTCCTGTGCCTGGACGTAGCCGGGAAGCTTTTTCTGAATCAGAGTAATGGCGGCACTTATGACAGCATCAGGATTGTCGCGGCGGATGAAAAGAAAATCCCGGCTTCGCTTGGACAGATCTACCGTCTCGCCTTCGTTGATGCGGTGAGCATTTACAATGATATCGCTCTGAGCTGCCTGACGGAAGATACGCGTCAGCTTTACTACATTAAAACAGCCGGAGCCTATGATATCTTTTAAAACATTTCCGGGGCCTACGCTGGGGAGCTGATCCACATCACCTACCAGAATCAGCCGGGTTCCCACGTTGACAGCTCTCAAAAGAGAGTGCATCAGGCTGATATCCACCATAGACATTTCATCAATAATGATCACGTCTGCATCCAGGGGATTCTCTTCATTCCGGTCAAAACGCATACCCGCTGTGGAATTGCCGGAGGATGCGTTATTTCCAGAACCGGTTATCCCGATGGGAACCAGCTCCAGCATGCGGTGAATGGTTCTGGCCTCCCAGCCGGTAGCTTCGGTCATGCGCTTGGCTGCGCGGCCGGTAGGCGCTCCCAGAAGGATTTCCATGCCCTCAGCCTCAAAATAACGGATGATCGCGTTGATCGTGGTGGTTTTTCCCGTACCGGGACCGCCGGTGATGACTAAAAGCCCGCTGTTCACTGCCTCGTAAACCGCCTGTTCCTGAAGCTCGTCCAGGTGGATCTTTTCCTGCTTCTGGATTTTCAAAAGGTTGGTTTTAATCTCTGTTTCCGGGATATCACCCCGGATGTTTAAGTCGTGAAGCATACGGGCAGTATTTAATTCCAGATAGTAATAATGGGAGGAGTAGATCAGCGGATCAGCGGTCTGGCCTTCTTCGCAAAAGGGCATTTTTACTACCAGTTTCCGGTCGATCTGCATATCCATCAGGTGCTTGTCCATGGTTTCGGGCGCCACCTTTAAAAGCTCCGACGCCTGTTCAAACAGCCGGCTCTTTGGCAGATAGGTATGACCGTTTGCAGACGCCTGCAGGAGCACATACAGGATACCTGCTTTTATCCGGTAATCGGAATCTGTGAAAATTCCCACTTTCCGGGCTATTTCGTCTGCCATTTTAAAGCCAACGCCCGGAATATCGTCCGCCAGACGATAGGGATTTTCCTTGATAATGCTGTACAGCTTCGGGCCATATTCCTGATAAATTTTAGCAGCCAGATTCAGGGTGATGCCGTAGTTTTGAAGAAACATCATGGCCTGACGCATATCCCGCTTTTCCTGAACCTGTTCTCCGATAGCCATAGCCATTTTTTCGCTGATGCCCTTAATCTCTGACAGGCGTTCGGGTTCTTCCTCCATGATCCGGAAGGTATCTGCCTTAAAACGGCGCACGATCCGGGCTGCCAGAGCTGCGCCTACCCCCTTGATGGCTCCGGAACCCAGATAGCGCTCCATAGAAGCGGCATCTTCGGGGTTTTTCAGCTCATAACTTTCAATCTGAAGCTGTTCACCGTAAACAGGGTGCTCTGTCATACGGCCTGTGGCCTGGATCATATCGCCTTCTGCGGCATAGGAAACCGTTCCCACCATCACAACTTCGTCTCCGTCGCTCTGATCGATGACAGTCATAATGGTGTAACCGTTTTCTTCATTCCGAAATTTTATTTTTTCAATAAATCCTGTGATGGTTGCCATAGTAAGGATACCGCCTTTTGCTTCTGTATGGATTCTTCCCTCGGATGGGGACCGGTGATAAAAAGAACCCGGCTGAAATCCGGGTTCTTCTATGGTTTATAAAGCTTTAATAATCGTCCCGCTCTTTGCCGCCGCCGATTCCCATGGAAGCCTCCAGAGCAGAAGTCATACCATGAGCAAATTCGATGAATTTACCGGTTCCGATGGCTACGGCTGTCAAAGGATCCTCAGCGATCACAGTGGTAATGCCTGTCTTTTCTTCAATCAGCGCATCCAGACCGCTTAAAAGGGAGCCGCCGCCTGTCATAACAATACCGCGGTCGAAAATATCCGCTGCCAGCTCCGGCGGAGTACGCTCTAATACATTGTGTACCGCGTCTACAATCTGAAGAGCCGGCTCTCTGAGCGCTTCCAGTGTCTCCTCAGAGGAAACTACAATGGTTTTTGGAAGGCCTGTCACCAGGTTCCGGCCTCTGACCTCCATGGTCAGAACCTCCGGACGGCGGGAGGCCGCACCAATATTGATCTTGATTTCCTCAGCAGTACGCTCACCGATCAGAAGATTGTGTTTCTTTCTCATATAGCGAACCAGAGCCTCGTCAAAGTCATCACCGGCAATTTTGATGGAGGTGCTTACAACCGGGCCTCCCAGAGAAATCACAGCGATATCTGCGGTACCGCCTCCGATGTCAACGATCATATTTCCGCAGGCCTTTCCAATGTCAATGCCTGCTCCGATAGCTGCGGCTACGGGTTCCTCAATGATGGCAACCTCACGGGCGCCTGCCTGGTAGGTTGCATCCTCTACTGCCTTTTTCTCTACCTCAGTCGCGCCGCTGGGAATACATACGCTGATGCGGGGCTTCCTTAAGGTACGCTTGCCAACTGCCTTGTTAATGAAATACTTCATCATCTTTTCCGTAATCGTGTAATCGGAAATAACGCCCTGACGCAGAGGACGGACTGCTACAATATTGCCGGGAGTACGTCCGATCATAAGACGGGCTTCCTCGCCGATCGCCATGATCTTATTGGTATCCCGGTCAATGGCAACTACTGACGGCTCTTTTAATACAACGCCCTTACCCTTGATATATACAAGGATACTGGCGGTTCCTAAGTCGATTCCAATGTCATTTGACATCATTGAAAACATATGAATATTTCCTCCTCATTATCTCCAGGTGCAGTGCGGAAGCATTCCGCAGGGCAGGCAAAAACAGCCCGGCTCAGTTTTCATCTGTGCAAAAGGCTGTGGATAGTTACGTTTTAATTGATAGTACCTATTATATACAATATTGTCCAGTTTTCAAAGACTTTTTTTCTTTATTTATTTTATTTATGATTTTTTAATAGTGTGTACATCTTTTAGACATAATTATTGTTTATGATGAACACTGTTCACCGAGAGGTGGACAGGCCTTTGTTTCAAGTGATTACTTGAAATCACAAAGCTTTTTCATACTCATACCGGACGGAGTGATCCGTCCGGCCCCCCTAAAATAACATCCCCCTATTTATGAATGTATCCCGTCCGGCAAGTCCGGACGGGATTTTTATATTGTGCTTCACTGCAGTTTTGCGTTGTAATTTTCCCGTAATAATTTTATAAGGAATTTCATCTTTTTTTTATAGAACGTCCATATTTTTATCACATTTTTAGGGCATACTATAGAAGAATTAGTTACAAGCTTTTTCATACTCATACCCGGACGGAGCGATCCGTCCGGTCCCCCCTTTTTTAACATTTTCTTTTTTATTATACCTACCATTCCATTGCATGACATTTGTCAGGCAGAACCGCCCTCCGGTACGCCAACACCGGAGGGCGGTTTTTTGGTGCACTCCCTATATTTTTCCTTATCGGAAGTATAATCTACTCGTAATGCAATTAAGGAATTTCAAAAAGTATTTCAAAAACAAAAAGGAGAGTGCATTCATTATGAAGAAGCAGA